>CAILUB010000277.1 GCA_903837305.1 uncultured Cytophagaceae bacterium | reverse complement strand
TTCGAGCGGGAGACGGGGCTCGAACCCGCCACCTATAGCTTGGAAGGCTATCGCTCTACCAAATGAGCTACTCCCGCTTGCTGAATCCTCCTGTAAAAAGGAATCAAGGTAATAAAATAATGGTGGGGACAGATGGATTCGAACCACCGTAGGCATTCACCAGCAGATTTACAGTCTGCCCCATTTGGCCGCTCTGGTATATCCCCTTCATTTTGGCTTTCAGTGTAACGTTCCACCGAAATAGTTCGCAAAAGTAGCTCATTTTTTCATTTCCGCAAACACATCCGAGAAAAATTTCTAATAAATTTTTACAATAATCGGATTCCAAAGGCTAATCCACGCATTTCTGGGCCCTTGCCTGGCTCAAATAGAGGACTCAAATCATAACTAAAGAACAAATCAGGAAAATTACGAAGTGCAAATTCTGCTCTTACGCCATATCGGAAGGGATTTACATACAAATTACTCGTCTCTTTACGCAAATTTCCATTCTCCTCTTCAATCGCTTTCGTCCAAGTATCTAATCTATAGGACACATATCCACCGATAGCGATCATTTGAACGGCTGATTTTTTATCAAAAGCGAAATGAGGCATAATAGGCAAGGTCAGATAAGAAATACTCATCTTATTCTTGCTCATAACTACCTCTTTTCCTGTGGAGGAAGTAATGGTAGTAAATTCTACCCCATTAGGTCCTTTTGTCGCGATTCTGTTATGGTCAAAACGAAAGTTATACCAATCTATTTCTAATCCATATCCTAAACGGAAGGCGGATTTTTTTCCTTCTGATAAGGTCACAGAACGAGAGATTTCTAAACTGGCATATCTAGATCCTGTGGGGTCTAAAGTGAAGTCTGGTACAGAGGCAGGTGCTACGCCGGATAAAGCATTTAATCCCAAATTGAGGTTTAGTCCTCTACGGCTGTATAAATTAGGACGCTTGTTTTTAGTGGAATCTTTTCCCCAAATCACTTTTGTCACTTCTTTGCCATCACTATGGTATACCCCATCCCAAGTCACGTGTGTCTCTTCGTTACCATCTTTTACATGAACGCCGTCTAATCCGACCCGCACCTCTTCTTTTTTACCTGAATTTTTCCATGACTCCGGACTCCGGACTTCGGACTCTTTCCCTATAGCCGACTTGCTTATCGCAATCTTCACCGAACTATTCCCAATCCGAACAGAAATACTACTATCCCCATCTGAATCTGTTTTAATGGCTTGTCTAATATTTTGCCAAAGACTATCGCTTAGAACTAGACCCTTTTTCTCAAAGGCGCTTTCTAATTCCTCCCGTAAGGTGCGACTAGCCGTTTTCGCTCCCACTAAGGTTTGGTTGCGTTTGTCAATTTTTAAAATCAAGGAATCCTGTCTTTCCTTTGCAGAAAGGCTGAATACACTTACTAGTAGGCAGATAATAGCGATGAACTTTTTCATATAATTATTGGATTTGTAATGTGCGTTTTAAATTTTCTTCTGTTTTAACGTAGGTATTTGCTACGGTGTGTATGCTGTTTTCAAAGGAGGCGTTACCCTCTTTTAGTTTTTGCCAGTTCACAGGCTCACCATCCAAAGCTTGTCTGATTTCGCCCACGATTTTGCCGAATAAAGATTTTCTTCGTTTTTGTTGCGCAAAAGCTGGTTTCACTTCCTCTTCTTCCATGATGGGGTCTATGTCCAAACGAACGGTTAAGATCTCTTGAGATTCCTCCTTCTTCTCGATCATAGGAACTGTGGCTACGATTTCTTCTTTTGGAGAATCTACTACCACACTCGCAGGAGACTCTTCAATCGATACCGGTTGTATACTAGCTTTCGCAAAAGTAGATTCGGTAGCTTTGGTCTGAATTATCAGTGGTTCAGAAACAGAGGTTGCGGCTTTTTCCACAGGCGAATTCATTTTTTCGATGACACGCGATACCTCTGCGGCTCCCTCTTCCGTTGCAGGATTCCAATTCCAGCTCAGACCCAGCGCGAGCAAGAGCATTGCTGCCGCCGCCCAATAGATAGGGAATCTACGTGCAGGTTTTTCTGGTAACCTCTCTTCTAGGCGCGACCACAAACCCTCTGGGATGTCTTCGGATTTGTTTTGGAGTTGCTCTCTCCATTTTTCCTCTACAGAATTCCAATCTTTCATAACTGTAAGGTGATTAGTTGATTTTGTAATATTGCTCTAGCTCGCGATAGCTGCGATTTAGAAGTTCCTTCTGAAATATCTAATAAGTCCGCTATCTCCGCGTGGGAATAGCCCTCTATGGCATATAAATTAAAAATGGTTCGGTATCCAGTCGGTAACGAAGCGATCAAGGCTTCGATTTCTTGCAATCCTAATTGCATCAAGGTCTCGTCAGGATGCGCTATATCATAGGCCACATCGATGTCCAATGGGTACCGATTTTTGTTCTTTCGAATCGACATTAAGGCTTCGTTGACCATGATTTTGCGAATCCAACCTTCAAAACTGCCACCACCTTGGTATTGGTCCAGCTTAGCAAATACCTTTACAAAGCCCTCCATCAAGGTATCTTCCGCTTCTGAAGTGTTCGTGATGTAACGCTTCACTACGGAGAGCATCTTTCCAGCCATTTTTTGAAAGAGCGCATGCTGCGCTTGTCGATTGTTTTTTCGACAAGCATCAATTAGCTCAGGTTCAGAAAGGAAGGCGGGTAAACGTGTACTCAAAAGCTATATTTTCTAATTCGAATGCAAAGATGGCACAAAGTGCTAAATGGTTGCGTCAGTTTGAAAAGAATTTCAAAATTCCGTTCTTTGCCTAAATTAATCATATGCCTAACTCAGCGCCCATCGGGATTTTTGACAGTGGAATTGGTGGATTGACTCTGGCGCATGCCATCACGGAGTTGATGCCGCAGGAGAATATCATCTATTTTGGGGATACGGCGCACTTGCCGTATGGGGATAAATCGGCGACGGCGATTCAGGCGTATTCGGTCAAGATTTGCAATCTGTTATTAGAGAAGAATTGTAAGCTTATTTTGATTGCGTGCAATTCAGCTTCGGCGGCGGCTTATGATTTAGTGAAGGCTTATGTGGGTACGAAGGCCAAAGTCGTGAATGTGATTGACCCGGTAATTGCGTATTTGGACCAAAACTGGGAGAACAAAACGCTCGGCTTAATCGGGACAAAGCAAACGGTGAACTCGGGGATCTATGCAAACAAGGCGGAGGCGCTGGGAAAGAATATTCAGGTAAAATCTTTGGCCACCCCTTTATTAGCTCCCATGATCGAAGAAGGCTTCTTCTCGAATTCGATTTCAGAACAAATTATCAAAGAATACCTGGCGCAACCTGCCTTGAATGGAATAGAGGGCTTAATCTTAGGCTGTACCCACTATCCGCTCATCAAACCACAAATTGATGCCTATTACCAGGGAAGTATTCCGGTAATTGACACGTCCATTATCGTTGCGGAGGAAATCAAACGAATTTTAACGATGGAGGATATGTTGCACACCGGCAAGGAATCCAGTCGTCAATTCTATGTGTCGGATTATACGGATTCCTTCGAAAAGTCTACCCAAATCTTCTTCGGGGAGGCGATTAAATTAACACAATATCCTATCTGGGATTAATTAAGCGTTGTTGCTGAAAAGCTGAGACACTTTTTTACGCAGCTGTAATTTAGCTAGGCGGGCTTGCTGCTCTTGTTTGCTTTGGCGAAACCATAAAAAAGCAATCGCTGCTACGATTAAATAGGGTGCTGATAAGAGATACAAAATTCCGGTATTCAAGCCTGTCGCAATATTACTGCGGCCATTTGATATGGTACTTTCCACCGTGGTACGGCACATCGCACACTGCGCTACCGCATCGATTTGCGTGAAAAGAACTAAAGCCACTAAGATGAATAACTTCTTATACATAATAAGGGGAAATCATAAGGTAAACAATGACACCTGAAACCGAAACGTATAACCAAATAGGGTAGGCCCATTTCACAATGGCTTTGTGCGCTGGAATATTATCTGTTACCGCATAATAAATAGCTTTCAAAACCAAGCGAACCACACCGATCGAAAGCACGATGTGCGAGATCAATAAGAAATAATACAGGGGACGGATCCAACCTTCGCCCCCAAACGGAGTGGATGGATTCGAAATATGGTATAGAATATACAGCACTAAGAATAGGGAACCTTGTAGAAAGGCGGCCCCCATCGCTTTACGGTGCAAGCCGATGTTTCCACTTTTCACTCCGATTAGACCAATCACTAAGCTTAGCGCAGTCGTCGAATTCAGTAAGCCAATCACGTGAGGCAATACTTTAGTCCATTGACCTAAGTTAATTTTCGTTTGAATCCCGATCAAAACAGCTACTGCTACCGGAATAGCTACCGAAAGCACATTAATTAATTGATCATTTTTTTTAGTTGCTTCCATCGTTTTTACTCGTTGGTGTATATGCTTTTTAATACTTTGATCTCGACTAGTAATCGATCTACTTCTTTTTTATCTGTTCCGTCATAAAATCCACGGATGATTCCTTCTTTGTCTACTAACACTAACCGCTCAGAGTGGATAAATGTTTCATCCGGATTCTTGATTGCCGCGTCATATTCTGAGGCATCAGCTAACGGGACATGAAATCCTTTTAAAACCAATGGATAAATGACCTTCTTTTCTCCAGTCAAAAAATACCATTGACCCTTATTAGCGTCGAAGCGTTTTGCGTAGGCAGCTAACTTTTCCGGAAGATCAAATTTAGGATCAACTGAAATAGAAAGTAATTGAACCTCGGGATCTAAATGAAAAGCATCTTGAACGCGACTAAGCTGCGAGGTGATTTTAGGACAAATCGTGGTGCAGCGAGTAAAGAAGAAACTAGCAACGTAGATTTTACCCTTTAAGCTGTTTGAGTCGAATTTCTTTCCCGTTTCGTCCGTTAGGGAGAAGGATGGGATGGTTTGGAAAACGGTATCCATCTCTGCTTCGTTCCAACGAGGGTTCAAGCGCTTCGCCATCTTTATCTCTCCAGTCGTCGAATCGATGGCTGGAACGTAGCGAGGAAGACTAAAATGATTTGTGCCAAATGTCTTTAGCCCTATATAAACTAAGACAGGCACTATTAATACGAGAAATAATATGCCTGTCTTTTTATTCATTATCCAAGAAGGAAATTAAAATCAATATAAGTGACCACCTTCGTAGATCAAGGCTACTAAAAGCCATACCACGAAAAGTGTAGGGATCAAAACCATCCAAATCAAGGACTTAACCTCATGCTTTAAGTGCATGAATTCTCCTACGATGTAGAATGCTTTCACAATCGTCATACCGCAGAAGATTGCAACACGAAGGGTGTTAGCAGGCATCGTGAAAGCAATCACGAATTCAATGGCGGTTAAGATCAATAAAATCCAAAATGTTTTCCAAATAGCGCCTGTGTTAGGAGGTGCAATTTCTTTTTCTGAGGTTCCGTGTGCTGCGTGCGAAGCCATATATAAATCAATTATAAGATTAAACTAAATAGAAGAAGGTAAATACGAATACCCAAACTAGATCGACAAAGTGCCAGTAAAGACC
>CAILUB010000276.1 GCA_903837305.1 uncultured Cytophagaceae bacterium | reverse complement strand
TGGTATAGAGGTTTACCTTTAAAAAAATATGCAGCAGCATATAATAACAGTGAAGCTATTGCTGTGTTGGTTGGATGTGATGTTGCTAAATATAATTTACATATTGGTTATAGTTACGATATTACAATTTCTAAATTGGGACTTGCCAACACTATGGGCGCGCATGAACTCTCTATCATTTACGAACTCAGAAAATCTCAAAAAACCACAGAAACTATTCAGGTTATTTATCCTAAATTTTAATAATAATTGTTTACTGCAGTTATACTATTAATTTTTCTTCTGAAAATTAAAAAATTTTGATACTGGTACATCCATCGCTTCACTAATTTTAAGAAGTGTATCTGCTGTTACATTTGCTTTACCTTTTTCAATACGAGTTAAATTTCCTCTTTCAAAATCACAACGATAAGCTACCTCGGTTTGCGTAAGCTTTTGTTTAAGCCTATATTTTACAATGGATTTACCAAGTTGTATAAGAAACTCTTCTTTTGTCATGATTAACCATTAAAGGCTAATCAAAAGTTGTTTTTTTAAAGAAAAATATTGCTATCTTATAAGATAGCAATAAAAAATTTCATATATTTGCTAAAAAGGATTATTTATTATATAAATAAAGCAATGAAGCAAATTTTAAACATTACGGTATTTACTTTGGTAATAATGATTATCACAAGATGTAACCAAAACTCACCAGCTCCATCAAATGGGGGAAATACAAACAATACTAATAATACCAACATGACTCCTTTTGAAAATTCATTGGTAGGAAGTTGGAAGTTGAAAAGAAGTGAACAAAGACATTCTATTTATAATTTAGGCTTAGGGGATTCAACTTATAGTTATATAAACCACTATAACTATTTTAATTCTATTTTAGAATTAAAATCTACATCTTATACTGGATTGCCTGGCTATTACGAAGGTACGTGGGGTACTGATGATTATACAATGCCACAAATTATTCCTTGGAAAGGTGGACCAAACAATTCGATAATACTACCTAGCCAAATATATAAAGTTATAAAATATTTAAGTACAGATTCAATGGTTATTGATTGGTTACTTACTGGAGGATCTTCTATTAGGTATTTTTACAATAAAAATAACATACCACCAATTCAAAATAATATTGAATCTCAATTAATTGGTAACACATGGCAACTAATTAGTCAAAATGGAGGAACGCCTCAACAACAAACTTTTAAACAATTTTTTTCTAATTGGTCCTCTGACGATGGTTATTATAGTAAGGATTCAATTAATACTAGTCCTAGCGGTTCTACTCCAAATTGGATGACTGGGCCTAGTAGTTGGCAAGTATTGTATCCGAATAGAACTGTTCCAATATTAAAGATGGATGGAGCAGGATTTTATAAGATTACTAATTTAACCTCCAATAGTCTTCGCATAGAACAAATCGCTCCAACATTAAATGCCCAATCTACTTCAACTTTAATTTATTCTAGGTAATAGTTAATATTTATACTTCTTCGCGGAATTTTAATCCGCGAAGAAGACCATAAATTTAAGAATTCATCAAC
>CAILUB010000275.1 GCA_903837305.1 uncultured Cytophagaceae bacterium | reverse complement strand
TACTTAACTTGTTGATCAGTATCTTTTAAGACATTTTTAAAACGAGCAAACCAATTAATAATATAAAACTGGGAAAACAAAGAAACATTCTCCACGAATAAAGTGAAAAGAATCAACGCATACAAATATTGTTTCTTTGAATCCTTGTAAAACTTGTGGGTGTACTTTCTGAGATACTTAACTCTCCCCTGAATCCACTCCAACTTTAGATTCTCTTCAAAGATATCGTTGAGTCCAAGAACATCCAGCAATCTCTCATATGCGTTGTTATGGATAACTTCGATATTGGCCATTACATATCCAAGATCACACAATGACGGGTGTGGAAGATTCTCCCCAAGCTTGGCCCAGAATGTTTTAACAGCGACTTCAATTTGTCCAATCGCTGATAGTGTGCGAATAATAATTTCTCGCTCCTGATCATTCAATTCCACCTTGAATTGCTGAACATCGCTTTTGAAATTGAACTCTTTATCGGTCCAAAACCCGTTGTGCATGGCTTCGATGAATTGCTCTGTCCAAGGGTAGAGGTTTGGTTTTCTGCTTATCTGTTCTTTAAAAATGCTCATTTGTGAAGGGTCGTTTTCGATTGTATCATGTTCCATAAATTTGTCAAACTGTTTTCGTTCGATTATTTAGTTCGAGGATTGATCTCTATCTTCCTTGTAGAAAAACCGATTTTTTAGTTAAATACAGATACTTGTGAATACTAAATGGACCGATGAAATGCACTTAATGTGCGAATGGGATGCGCGACAATCGTTTCCAAAAATGGCAGACGGTATGGACACGGCGACTATGGATTTCAAAAATTCATACAGAAGCAGAATCGGTGTCAGCGATGGAAGTGCAAGTACTCATGCATTAGCAAATCCCAACCAAATGTCATTTAATGGAGAGATGGAAGAGGATGAAGCGATATCAAAATCTGCATTATTTGGAATCATTGATGATATGTTGGATAAGTTAAGTGATAATTCAGAACTGGATAAGCAGGCGATATTAAGTCTGACTTTATTAAAAAGAAAAATATAATGGAAAATTTCGAAACATATTTTGAAATGGCGCTTACCGATTTTAAAAAGATCGGAAAGTGGCAAGGTGCAAATAGACACGGCTATGATAAAGCGTCTGTTGGAATCTTGAATTCAGATGCTGGGGTTCGTAAGATACAGGACACTTTCAATAAAGTCAACCTTGCTGATTTCAATCTTTATTTTGTAAAACAACCAAATGCTTGGACATATGAACAAATCGGACAAACGACTCCTGAATTTATAAAAAAAGCGTTTAATCTCGAAGTTGGTAAAGACATAAAAGACCCAGAGAACGGTGAGATCAGTGTGATTTTCACAAATAATGCAGCTGCTGAAAGAACTCCCTTGACTCCTTGGACAATTGCGCATAGAATAGGACATGCCTTCCTTTCGCAAAAACAAATAGGTCGAGCATCTAGTATTGATGATCACATTGATAATATTGATAAAACATTAAGATATATATTAGATGATTGCTATGAATATAGAAAAACTTCAAATTTAAGAATGACTAACAGCCAACATTATATATTAAGAGACTTTTTTGAAAATATTGGAACATTTAGAAGTGCTAGACTTAAAAAATTACCAAGAACATTTGAATTCTTTTATGAATGTTTTGCTCAGTGGTTATTATCAAATGGTAATTTAAAATTTAATGATTTTCCTAAAGTTTTAAAAACTAGTAATCGCAAAGCTTGGGGTAAAGATACAGGGCGTGATTATATGTTAGTAGATGAAGATCTAGCAGATAATTATAAAAGTGATTTAACTTACGCTTTTGAAAATGCGTTTAAGGATATTATAAATTCAAATCTTGATAAGATTTTCATAATGTGATAAAAAATAAACACCCACAGACTAAATAGATTTGCAAGAACAAATGTTTTCAGAGATTACAAAAAATAGTTATTCACAAGCCTTACCGTTTAATCGCGGACGAGGCTTCGTAGTCTAATCATTTTTTGCAACCCTGAATAAAAATGATTAGGCTCCTTCGGGAGCCTTTTTTATTGCCGCTCTACAGAAATCCAAAGATTCGACAAAAAGACGTTGACATCCCAAAAATCTCTGCTAAAGTGACTACATCAATCGCTGACGGCACGCCGACAACGAACGATGGCAACCCGAAAGCGCGGTTGTTAAACCTGATCTTTTACATCTTTACGCAAAAAACGCTCTCATCGTCTAACGGTTAGGACATTTGGTTTTCAACCAACAAATCGGAGTTCGATTCTCCGTGGGAGTATTTTACAAATCAAAGGCTCATGACAAGGGAGTGCCTGAAACGCCCAAGTGTTCAGATAATCTGACATTGAAACTTTTGGTTTGGATATTTAAATTTCAATACTTTCTTTCGTCTAAGTATAGGACACCTCCAACGCAGGAGGAAATCGAGGCTCAAATCCTTGAAGAAAGACTTTAAGAGCGGTTAGGACAAGATGGTTAGTCGGCAGTCTCATAAGCTGTTTTTCTGGGGGATTCGAGCGCCCCAACCGCCACCTTTAATGGGTTGTTCGTTCAACGGATAGGACATCTGGCTACGGACTAGAAGATTGGGGTTCGATTCCCTAACAACCTATATTTTTCGGGTAAGTAAAGCAAGCGGCTCTTGCAATTCGACTGTAAATCGAATCCCTTAACCGGGGAGTGGATCGACACCACACTTGCCCACTTTTACATACAAATAGCTGTAGGTTAATGTAATTCACGACAGCAAAAGAAGGGGTTGCTGCATTTGAGATATCGAGGTAGAACAAAATATGTTTGAGAAGAATCAAAACAATGACATCACCGGATAGATGAACAAATTCATACCCTTCAAACTTTAACCTGTATGTATATGGACGGTGAGCTAGTCTGGTGACATCAGCGCTTGGTTGAAGCCCAAGAGAAGCGGGTTCGATTCCTGCACCGTCCACCTTTTAGTTAGAGTTGGAATTAATCGCGAAAATAACCATAAATCGATTGTCTGGTTATTAGTAGTCTAAGGAGCCGCTAATGATTAATTACACACCCCCTCGGTCAAAGGGTATAACTAAATCCATCAGGTTGGGGTCGCCTGATGTAAAAGAAAAGACTCCCCAATTTCAATGGGGCGAGCAACATAAGGGCAACGGTAGGTTCGAACCCTGCCCGCTCCACTTTAACGAGGGAAGATTCGACATGCATTCAGGATCGTAGCCTGAAACGGTCGCTGCGAAATCGGAACTCACCACTTTCAATGGGTCGTTCGTTCAATGGATAGGACTGAGGATTTCTACTCCTCCAATGCAAGTTCGATTCTTGCACGACCTACTTTAATGCTCGCTGGAGTCCTGCATGTCGCGATCAGGATAGCCTGTGCTGTGGAAACCAGACGGTGAGCAACCAATTTCGCGGGATTAGTTTAATGGTAAAATAATAGCCTTCCAAGCTGAAGTCGAGGTTTCGATTACCTCATCCCGCACTTTTACCATGCCATATACAGCAGGACATGTATATGCACGGACGTAGTGAGCTTCCTCTAGCCAAAGAAGTAAAATATACGTCGTAATCCGACGCACGATAGTAAAAATAAGTGGCTTTTTATAATATCTATCCTCTGCGACTATCGGTAGTATGGTAAGTTTTCAGTGAACGGCTGTCTCTCATTTCGGCAGGAGAGTCTCCAAAGTATCAAGGTTATGATATAGCGCTAGTGAAATTCTAGAACAACCGAGCCATTTATCTAGACGTATTTCAGCTTGGTAGAATACCTGATTTGGATTCAGGAGGTCGTCAGTTCAACTCTGACCGTCTAGACCAATTTAGCATGTAGTTCAGTAGTAGATCACATCTTATCTATGATGGAAAGATACTCCGCAAAAGAGAGAAGCTCTGAGGACGCGGGTCCGATTCCCGCCATGTTTAAAATTTTCAATTGACATTTTTACTTCCTAATGTATATATAATGTATGAAACAAACACATAAAGTTAAATATTCTGATCCTCTTGAAATTGGATTTCCTGATAACTGGGAAATTTTCAAAATGGATACAACAGTTCTGTGTGATAGACAAAGCATAAATGCAGACGCTTTAATTACTAAAGTAGTAAACACTTCCATTAAATGGAAAAATAATTTATTCGGTCCTATTGGTTTAACTTTTAAAAATGATAAAACTTCAGCAATCGAAGCATCTGTTAAAAGGTTTGAAAGTGATCAAGAGCGATCAATTTGGTTAAAGAAAAATAGACCGTTACTTTATTGCATTATCGATCAGCGTAACCCGTTGTATGATATGGAAACATTCAAACCTATTGAACCTTTGAAGATACAACATACTTATCTTGTCAGATATTTTTCACATGCTGGTAAGTTATCATGGTTTAAATACAAATTACAATTTTTAATAGGTAAATACAATTTCAAGCACATCAGACCATTTTTATATAGATACTTGGTAATGGATTGATATATGGCTTTATAATGCTTGCGTTGGAACGGAAACTTTGATTTGCAATATACAAGTCCCTCTGACGGGGTGTTATTTTTTGTGATTGAGGTACCCCGTGAAGCCTCACCTGTAAGGAAGACAGGATATTGATGCAGAAATCTTCCCGAGCATCAGTGGTCTAGGAAGCCACGGATCACAAAGTTTTATGGGTTATGGAATCCTAGCGCGGCCCTGTAATAAGCTAAGCGTATCT
>CAILUB010000274.1 GCA_903837305.1 uncultured Cytophagaceae bacterium | reverse complement strand
CCTCGGGGTATCACTCACGGCTTGGCCTCCTTGGATTTGCGCCAGTTGACGGTTTCCAACAGGTCATAGGTCTGGGTATTGGCTAGCGCATCCCCCGCTTCCTCCAGCCGCTTGATGCGCTCATTTGCTTGTTTCAATTGCTTTTCAAGCATATATACTTTATTTTCTGCAAACGCTTCGTTTGCTACTGCGATATTTAATTCCTCAGAATCCATGTTGGTTCACAATCTTCGCCCCGAAACCCAGAAAAGTCAAGGAAAAATGCCAATAACCTTCGCGGTCATTTAAATAATAAATTTCTGTCGGGAAACTCATTTTAAATCCAAAAAAGTATTGATCAGTCCATTCATTAAATCTATCAATTTTTCCTAAGCTTGGAAAATGCAGTTCAATATATAAAAATTTAAAATTCTTTTGGTCGTTTATGATGTTTATTTTCATATCAGTATAAATAGTATACTATCCACATCCAAAAAACAATAGGAATTCCCACAAATATCAAAGTAATTAACCCCAGCGTTATCTTTTGAGGTATTGTGTATTTTTTAATGTGTGATTTCATAATGTAGCGTCAGACGCTTCGGGCTGCAAATGGTTATTGTTTTAATATTAATTTAGGAGACGGGCTAAATTTAAGAAACGGACAATCTGTGGCCCAACAGTCACAAGTCAGGCACTCGCCGTTCTCGTCAAAGCTTCCCGGCTTTCTACAAGGCCACTCATTCAAGTTACCAATAACTTCAATAGTTGATAAATCCCAATAATTCCATTGATAACCGTCTTCGTTAGACC
The DNA here is from genome assembly GCA_903837305.1 of uncultured Cytophagaceae bacterium. Lineage (GTDB taxonomy): Bacteria > Bacteroidota > Bacteroidia > Cytophagales > Spirosomataceae > Aquirufa. Next base: position 763 of record CAILUB010000274.1, on the reverse strand, counting down.
ATTTCACAGGTAGTATTTCTTCTCTTAATCCTGCGGGACCATGATCAAACATTCCACGAATAAAATCGCCTTCGTAGATGGGATTACCATTCTTATCCTTCAAGCCTGTGTATTGTTGGATTGGATATTTGCCATCATCTAAGTATCTATCAGAATAATCAAAATCATTAATTCCAAAATATACAAATTTATTAATCTCTGGTATATATACTCGGTATTTATGTTCGCGGCTCATATTATTCAATTACATACTCCATTAAATCACAATCATATTTTGCTTTATCATAGAGAGATAAACGCATCTCTGGTAGAATTACAATGTTATCATTATCTAAATCTATTCCGTGACTAACCCAAATTTCGTTAGTTTTTTCATGTTTGAATGTTATTAAAAGTATCATATTATTTTAATAGTTCACTATGTTCAAAGATATTTCCTACGATTTCAGTCCAATTAAAACTTAAAAACGGACTAGATAAACTATATACTCCAAAATCTGATAACGGATAACAATGAGAGTCTTTAATTGACCACCCGTTATGATAATTAGAAAATTCTATAATGCCAATTCGTTCTATATTTGGTTTATCTGGATTATATTTTACAATATCGCCCTCGTAAATTTCTTTACCATTTTTGTCAATTAAGCCTGTATATTGTTGAACAATATAATTATCTGGATTATCAACTTCTGAATAAACAGAACTCGCAGAATTGTCTCCGTTGCCGATTGCATAGTCTGCTATTCTGATTTTTCCATTT
>CAILUB010000273.1 GCA_903837305.1 uncultured Cytophagaceae bacterium | reverse complement strand
CAATCTCTAAATAAATTATCGCCAAATCCAGTACGCTCTGTTGCCTTAAGGAAACGAGCAGGAATGATTTGGTCAGTATCTACATTCTCGATTGGAAGAGGTACCGCTGAACTCTTTAACACATTAAAACTATCGTAAGCCATCTTGCTTTTATTTATTCTATCTTATAAAAATTCTCTAGGGTCTGTTACTACACCCGTGATTGCAGCCGCCGCAGCGACTAATGGACTCGCTAATAACGTACGAGAACCAGGTCCTTGACGACCTTCAAAGTTACGATTAGACGTACTCACCGCATATTTACCTGCTGGAATCTTGTCATCGTTCATCGCTAAACAAGCAGAACAACCGGGTTGACGCAAAGCAAAACCTGCTTCTGTCAAAATATCATAGATACCTTCTTCTCTAATCTGTGCTTCCACAATATGTGACCCAGGAACAACCCAAGCCGTCACATGTTCTGCTTTTTTACGCCCTTTAACAATAGAGGCAAAAGCACGGAAGTCTTCGATACGACCATTCGTACAAGAACCAATGAATACATAATCCACTTTCTTTCCGATCATTGAATCATTTTGTGCAAAGCCCATATATTCTAATGATTTCTCATAGGTAGTTACACCACCCTCTACGTCATCCGCATTCGGAATTTGCTTAGAGATACCCATTCCCATACCTGGATTCGTACCATAAGTGATCATCGGCTCGATATCAGAGGCATGGAAAGTAATTTCTTCATCAAATGAAGCGCCGGTATCTGTTTTCAATGTTTTCCAATAAGCCAATTGTTTATCCCAATCAGCTCCTTTAGGGGCTAATTCGCGACCTTCGATATAGTCAAACGTTGTTTGGTCTGGAGCAATCATTCCACCACGAGCTCCCATCTCAATACTCAAATTACAAACCGTCATGCGGCCTTCCATAGACATTTTTTCAAACACATCTCCTGCATATTCTACGAAATAACCCGTAGCACCTGAAGTAGTTAATTTAGAGATAATGTACAAAGCAACATCCTTTGGCGTAACTCCTTTTCCTAAGGCCCCGTTTACGTTAATACGCATTTTCTTAGGCTTAGGCTGTATAATACACTGAGAGGATAGCACCATCTCTACTTCAGAAGTACCAATACCAAAGGCAATGGCTCCAAAAGCGCCGTGAGTAGAGGTATGAGAATCACCACAAACGATGGTCATTCCAGGTAAAGTAATCCCATTTTCAGGTCCTACTACGTGAACGATGCCGTTTTTAGGATTGCCTAAACCCCAGTGAGAAATACCATATTTCGCCGTATTCTTTTCCAATTGTAACAATTGATTCGCTGAAAGTGGATCTTCTACAGGCAAATGCTGGTTAATTGTAGGTGTATTATGATCCGCCGTCGCAAAAGTACGCTCTGGGAATAATACACCAATACCACGTGTTTCTAAACCTAAAAAGGCTACAGGAGATGTCACTTCGTGAATAAAATGGCGGTCAATGAAAAATACATCTGGACCATCGGCAATTTTACGAACGACATGTGAGTCCCAGACTTTATCAAATAAGGTTGTTGGGGAATTGCTCATTATATAAATTATGTTAAAAGGCGCTCAAATTATAATTAAGCTACAAAAATGGCGTTTTTTTTGCAAAAATGCAAAGCAAATCTGCTGTGAAATAAGGATTTTGCCAAATAAAACTAAAGTTAAAGCGAGGTGCGATGTACAAAAACAAATGGCTATAACCTTTGGGTCTATTCAATCGAAAGAATCAAATTAGACAATTTCTGACAGCAATAGAAGGCATTTAGATTAGCGTATATTTAATATCAATCAATGGAATTACCAATACCTACAATAATGACAGATACAAGAATCACTACAATGCCACCAATAACAGTACGCATGGTTTTAGAAGACACGCCTTTCCATTCCTTGAAATATAGGCCCCAAAAATTAGACGTGATGATGATAGTGGCCATGTGCAAAATCCATGAACTCGCTCCGTTACCTAATTTACTCTCACCCATACCGTAAAAGAAAAATTGCAAGAACCAGGTCGTTCCAGCTACTGCTGCGAACAAATAGTTCATTTTTAAAGGCGCAGAAGCATTTAAATAATCGCCAAATGACTTATTTGAAAAGTTTAAATACATACAATAGACAAAGTTTGTCAAGAAACCACCCCATAAAACCACGATAAAAATGACGTTGTTTTGGAATAATGGATCACAACCCTTAGCAACCGCGACATCAGCCATATCTTTTCCCGCCTCAATACCAAAATTAAAACAAGCGGAACATAGACCTGAAATGGTGGCAACGATCAAACCTTTCGTTAAATTAAACTCCTTTATCGTCTCCTGTTTCTGTTCTTGTGATAGCTCCCCTTCCTTCATCATACCTGCTTTACCACAAAGAAATATCCCGAAAACACAAACTAAGATTCCCAGTAAAACCACTTGTCCACCTGTGCTTCCCACAATATGAGAAATGGTATCACCATCTGCTCCAGCTAATTCTCTATAGATCGGCGGAACTAAAGCACCAAAAATACTACACAGACTTAAGGCAATGGACATCCCTAATGACATGCCTAAATAGCGCATCGCAAGACCAAAGGTCAATCCTCCAATTCCCCATAAAACCCCAAATACAAAAGTCCAGAAAAACGTATCAGAATCAATCATCTGAATGATATTCATGAAATCGGGAATTGTCAACCAAGCGGCTAAAAAGGGTACAATTAACCAGGAAAACACCCCTCCAACTATCCAAGCACTTTCCCATGACCACACTTGAATCTTACGATAAGGGATATAAAAGCTACCCGAGGCGAATCCACCCAGTGAATGAAAGAAAAGACCTAAAATTGAACCCATTATAGATTAATTAACTGTAAATGAATAAGAACCACTGCCTATGCGAATACGATCACCTGTCAGTTCAACACCCTCTTGATACCTTTTATTAGACCCAAAAGTCGGCAAAACAACGGTGGCTGTTGCGTTAACTGGCACTTCTACTTTAAGTGTAAAACCAGCTGAATTTACTGTCCAATCCGTGGAAACTTTTCCATAAGGGGTTTCTAGCGAAGTTTTGGCATAAGTTAATTTGCCTCCTAATTCTGGCTTAATTACAATTTGTTTATATCCCGCTCCATCAAACTCCTCTGTATCAAGACCTCCAATCGTACGATACATCCAATCCCCAATCGCCCCATAAGCATAGTGATTAAAAGAGGTCATACCTGGATCTTGAAATGTACTATCTGGCTTCATCGAATCCCAGCGCTCCCAAATAGTCGTCGCGCCGTGTGCCTTTACTGGGTAGAGCCAAGAGGGATACGTATCCTGTAACAATAAGGAATAGGCCACATCATTTCTACCAAAACGACTTAAGACTGGATTCAAGAAAGGTGTCCCTAAGAAACCGGTGGTTAGATGATAATTGTAACTTTTTATGTTATTAACTAATCGCTCTAACGATGCAGCTCTTAAATTTCCCGGAATCATATCAAACTGCAAAGCTAAAATATAAGCCGTCTGTGTATCTGAAATCAAACGGCCATTCGCTGTCATGAACTCCTTTTGGAACTGTAATTTGATTCGATCCTGAAGTTTTTCAAACTCTTTATAATCTTCCATTTTACCTAAAATTCGAGCGGTCTTCACCATTAATTCTGTATTGTAGGCAAAAAAACATTGAGCTACTAAGTAATTATCCGTTACGGCAGATTTTTGGCCAATCATCCCTTTCGAGTCATCTACCCGATAGGACAACCAATCGGCAAACTGAAAACCCGTATTCCATAAATCATTCTTGGCTGCGCCGCGAACATAATTTAGATAGGCTTTCATACTTTCATATTGATTCTCTAAAATCTGCTTATCTCCATAAGTCGTATAAATATTGTAAGGAATAATAATGCTTGCATCAGACCATCCGGCCGCTCCAATTTGTGCCTCAGGGTTAACATTAGGCTTATTTAAGATATCAGGAATCACAAAAGGTACTGCGCCATTAGGGAATTGATCCGCTTTGACATCTTTTAACCATTTGGCAAAAAATTGATTGACATTAAAATTAAAGGAAGCCGTCCGAGAAAAAACCTCCGCATCACCTGTCCAACCTAATCTCTCGTCACGTTGAGGGCAATCTGTAGGCACATCTAAAAAGTTTCCTTTTTGACCCCATCGAATATTGGATTGTAATTGATTCAATAAAGGATTACTTGTTTCAAATGAACCCGAGGAAGCCATATCTGAATGTAGTGCAATCGCCTGGTAATCCTCAGGATTTACCTCTATTCCTTCCACTTGCACATAACGGAATCCAAAGAAAGTAAAGTGTGGCTCTAACACTTGCTGCTCACCATTTAATTCATAAGAAGCTAGAGCTTTAGCAGAACGCAGGTTTTCAAAATAAGGCTCACCATTTTTATCTAACATCTCCACGTGACGAAGCACCACCTTTTGGCCCGATTTACCTTTTACATTCAGTTTAATCCAGCCTACAATATTTTGACCAAAATCTAAAATTTTATACCCTTTAGGACTAGTGATAACACGTTTCACGCCTAAAATATCTTGCTTTTTAATGGGCTCATTCATTTGAGCGACTAACACATCGTAATTGCCAGCTACTTCAATGGCATTACTGATAGAATTAGGTTGAATTCGCGTATCAATATGTTCCCCATCATAGATCTCAGACGATAAAATAGACGAATACCCTACCTGCCATTGCTTATCAGATATCATCGTTTCTTTAGAACCATCTTGATAAATAATTTCAATTTGCCAAAGCAAAGCCGTCTGAGAACCATAATAATTCTGATTATTTAGCCAGCCTAATCGAGAACGAAACCAACCACTACCCACTTGTACTTTTATATCATTCTGACCTTGTTTTACCTGCTTTGTCAAATCATATACCTGAAACTGCAAATGCTTATTATAACTCGTCCAACCTGGATTTAAATAGGAATCTCCTACCCGAGATCCATTGATTTGAGCTTCATAAGCTCCTTTTGCCGTCACAAAAGCTCTAACTGAACTAACTGGCTTCTTAAGTAAGAATTGACTCGAAAAAAATGGTACACGACCATTCACTGTATCTGCAGCCAATCCTGAACTAATCCATTTCGCCTTCCAATCCTCTTTATTTAATAGAGCTGTCGTAAATGAAGATGTGGATTCCTTGCTTGCTTTCCCCTCCGAGTTCCAAACCTGCAATTTGACCTGGTATTTTACATTAGACTGCAGCTTATCTCCTGCATAAGGAATAAATAAAGAGGCGGAAGAAGCCACCTTTCCTGTATTCCATACTTGCTTCTTCCCTTGAAAAACACGTAATAAATAAGCAGTCTGAGATTCGTTGCGCTTCTCAGAGGTCATTTTCCAAGAGAATCGAGGATTAGTTACTCCAATTCCAAGCGGATTTTGTTGATTTTCAACAGAAATTGATTGAATGGAGACTTGTGAAAATAAACCAAAAGGCAACAACATACCTAATAGAGCCAATAATTTCATTTTGATAAGGTTTAGAGCTAAAATCACACTAAACTAGCATTATAATTTGAAATTGTATGTATAAACAACTTTGGTTTTAGCTTGAACAGCATACGATTGCCTGCTTCAAAAAGCAATTTCCCACTCACTAAAATTAGTATATTCTTTAAGCTAACATTCTTCACATATTGTAAAGAAGAAACTGAAAAGAATCATGAATCACTAACGAGGAGGAAAAACGCAAAAAGTTAAGCTTTAATTATTCTTTTACAATCGTAGCTGAAAAAGGTTTTCCTGATGAAATTACATGTAAAACATATTTACCTACTCGTATCCCTGAAAAGTCGGTAAATACAATTTCTTTTAGAGGCGCTTCATAGGTATGTTGGTAGATAACTGACCCTAATTGATCATAAATGGCAACAAAAGTTGGCTTTGTACTCGGCACAGAGAATCCGATGGTTAATTTATCCACAAAAGGATTCGGAAAAGCTGTATAGGTAATAGGATTTTCTTCCTGAACATTTAACTTAATCCCTGAGGCAGCAATACTTCTTTCTAATAGAGAAGGCTGTTTAAAACCTTGGCGAACAATAACACCACCTTTAGTAGAGGTTCCCGTAACGGCGCTCTGTTGACCAATGATTTGGGAATAATATTTTCCATCTACCATGGTAGTAGAACCACCTGAACCGATAGAGGAACTTATCACTTTTTGAGAAAAGGCAAAAGATGAAAAGCCTAGAACAAAACATAAACTCAAAAAACTCTTCATATTAAACTTATTTATATTGTTTGAATAAACTCCTTCACACTCATTCCCTCAAATTCTAAAAAAAAGTGCTGCAATTTTTCGTCATTTTCAAAACCAGAATCTTTAAACAATCCTTTTAAACAAGATTTATTTAAACAACCCTGTTTAATTAAATGCTTAGCATATTGAATTCTCAAACGATTCATTTCATCAGTGAAATTAGTAAAAAGGTAAAGCTCGAAAAAATCATTTAATTCTTTTTTATCTTTTTGCACTAATTCCCCTAATTGATCCAAAGATAGCATTGGCTGCAAGAATGGTTTATTGAAGATATAACAGGCGTTAATAGCCTGATCAAACTGCCACCAATACTCGTCCTGTGGAGTTAATACTCTTTTAAACTTATCCACATCTAAATAGATGACCTGTGGAAAGAAATACAAGGTACAAACCATCACCATATAGGCCATTAGCGAGATGTACTTTATCTCACCAGGATGATTTAAAAAAGAATAACCCCAGTTATCTTCCAGCCAAACCCCTAAAAAAACAGAACTCATTCCCGCAAAAACAATCCATTGTAAAAGTATAAAAGCACCTAACCAAAACCCTAAACGTGTAGCTTTAAAGAAGTACAACTTATTTTTTTTCAAATAAATTATTCCCCAAAAAGTATAGCAAGTCAATAGTAAGGGACGCATAAGATATAAATGTGCTGAATTAATTACGAATCCTAACTTAATTGAAAACATCGCAGTCCAATCACTAAACACTTGCCTTACAATTTCTATTTTATACGCATATGGGGAAAAATAATACGGAATGGTATCTATAAAGACAATTAAAAAGGGCAAAATATGCCAAAAATCAGCACGTTTCAACTGTGTTTTGCCTGTATGCAAACTTCGTAAATAGAAAAACAATAAGGGTCCAATTAGGAAATATATAGACGAGAAATTGCCATATAATAAAACCGTAAAAAATAAACTATGTCCTAAAGACATCGAATAAACAGTCAAACAATAAATCCCCGAAATAAAAAATAAAATAGCAAGATAGATGTTAGGATTAGCAAAAAAGGAACCCCTTGATTTCAAGAATATGATCGAGGGAGTCATAAAACTAGTAAATAGCGTCATGACAAAAATCGATTGAAATAGAAACAGCATTATGAAGTGGTTAGATATAAATGTAATGTACTAAAATATAATGATTCAAAATCAATACTTAGTAAATTACCACTATACTGATAAATGAAATGGATATTAAAAGAAGGATTACTCGATTTTGGAAGCTTTTAGGACCCGGCTTAGTAACTGGAGCAAGTGATGACGATCCTTCGGGGATAGCCACCTATTCACAAGCAGGTGCAGGATTTGGACTTTCCACTCTATGGACTTCCTTAATTGCTTTTCCATTGATGGCTGCTATTCAGAAAATGTGTGCAAGAATTGGTTTAGTGACAAAACAAGGATTAACCGGTACGCTTAAAAAGCATTACCCCAAGCCATTGCTCTATCTAATGCTGCTTTTCAGTTTCCCTGCTATCATTATGAATATAGGAGCTGATATAGCTGGCATGGGAGCCGTAGGTAACTTATTATTCCCATCGATTGATCAAAGTTATTTTAGTGTATTTTTCACAATTCTGTTGATTGGTCTGATTGTTTATTTACCCTATACTCAAATAGCATCCATTTTAAAATATTTGTGCATCGTCATGTTAGTTTATTTTGTTGTCCCTTTCCTTTACAAACAAGATTTAAAGGAGATTTTGATTGCCACATTTATCCCCAAAATTGAATTCACAAAAGAGTATATTGCCATTTTAGTGGGGATTTTAGGTACTACAATTTCACCTTATTTGTTCTTTTGGCAGGCATCCGTGGAAGTGGAAGAAATGAATGTCCATAAAAAATTACTGGTGAATAAGCGGATAATTAATGAAATGGAGCAAGACGTTGATTTTGGAATGACTTTTTCGGGTTTTGTCATGTATTTTATCATTCTAACTACAGGGACTGTCTTATATAATAGCGGTATCCACCAAATTGATACCGTTGAGCAAGCTGCTTCAGCTTTGAAACCCTTAGCAGGCGATTTAGCCTATTTGTTATTCGCTATTGGTATTATCGGAACAGGTTTAATCGCTATCCCTGTATTGAGTGGATCTCTCTCCTACATTTTCACAGAAACGTTTGGTTGGGAACAAGGACTGAATAAGAGGTTCCATGAGGCCAAAGGCTTCTATTCTATTATTGCTTTCTCCTTATTAGTAGGCCTTTCTTTGAATTATATAGGTATATCCCCTATTGACGCCTTAATTTATACGGCTATCTTATATGGGATGACTGCGCCAGTTTTAATTGCCATCATCTTACATATTTCGAACAATAAGGAAATCATGGGTGAAAATACAAATTCAAGGCTTTCGAATGCTTTAGGATTAGCCGCCTTACTGATAATGACTTTTGCTGCAGGGGCGTTACTCTATTTAGAATTTGTCGCATAAAAAAACCATACTCTCATGATAAGAGTATGGTAAAAAAAAGAGTGGACCAGCATGGGCTCGAACCATGGACCCCCTGATTATGAGTCAGATGCTCTAACCAACTGAGCTACAAGTCCGCATTGTACATCCTTCAATGGAATTCAATGTGGTACAAAATTAAGGAATACTAACCTTTTTAGCTAAATTTCGGAAAAGAATATCCCATGTACCCGACTAAAATTATTAATGATCCGATTTATGGTTTTATTAAAAT
>CAILUB010000272.1 GCA_903837305.1 uncultured Cytophagaceae bacterium | reverse complement strand
CAGCTACGAAAAGCTGAAGCAGGAATTAGGAAAGGCGAATGATATCGGACGAATCTTAAAAGGATAAAATAAGCCCTTGCAAACTGCAAGGGCTTTTTCATTATCTAGAGCGAATACTCATCGGCTTCCAGGTATTATTTTTGGAATCCATATCCGGGAAGGAATGATCTGGATCAACCACCACCGATTTAATTGGCAGCTTCGTTGAAGTGCGGAAAGTCCAGCTAGAGCCTCTTTGCCAAATCTCTACCGGGAACGTAAAACGTTCTTTTTCTCCACTCGTTAATTCCACTTCCACTACTGCTGGCATCGCCATCTTGTCTAAGTTTTCGATCGTGATCACCGCGCCTTTAGAAGGATCCTGCTCTACATAATCCACGTCTTTCACAGATTGATCAAGTCTCCAAAGCTCATAGAACCAAGCTTTCCAGAACCATCCTAAATCTTCACCAGCTCCATCTTCCATTGCGCGGAAAAAGTCCATAGGTGTAGGGTGTTTGAACGCCCACTTGTTAATGTAGTTCTTGAACGCATAATCAAAACGATCCGCACCTAAAATGTGCTCACGCAAAATACGCAAACCAAAACCTGGCTTATTATAAGCTTCCCAGCCTAAATTACGTGTTTGGATCACATCGGGAATCGACATAATCGGATCTGCCGTTTCGCGGAACATGGATTTCGCGATCGCGTGCATATCAAATTTACGGTTCTTGTATTCTCCTTTATTAAAGGCATCTGTCGAGTAGAAATTAATGAAGGTATTGAACCCTTCATCCATCCAAGCGAATTTACGTTCATTCGAACCTACAATCATCGGGAACCAATTATGGCCAAATTCATGGTCCGTCACGCCCCATAAAGAAGCGGTCTTATCCTTGTATCCACAAAAGATAATCCCTGGATATTCCATTCCAGAAACAATACCTGCTACGTTAGTCGCTACAGGATAAGTATACTCGTATAACCAATTTGAATAATGCTCAATGGATGCTTTTACATATTCCGATGAACGTGCCCACGCATCTTTCCCGTCTGACTCAACCGGATAAACAGAAACGGCCATCGACTTCTTGCCACTTGGCAAATTTATGCGGCAAGCGTCTAAGATAAACGCCTTAGATGAAGCAAAAGCCACGTCACGCGCATTCAAGCACTTAAATTTCCAAGTCAAACGATCCTTCGAAGGACGAGAAGCGGGATCCGCCACTTCAGCCGCTGAACGTATCACGACGGTAGTCTCTGAATTAGCTGCAGCAGCCCATTTCTTCACCTGATCAGCCGTATAAACTTCCGTTGGATTCAACAATTCACCTGAACCCACCACAATGTGTGAAGCAGGCGCATTGATGGAATACTCGAAATTACCGTATTCTAAATAGAACTCGCCCGCACCCAAGTAAGGCAATACGTTCCATCCTTCGATGTCGTCGTACACACAAACACGTGGGAACCACTGCGCCACCGTGTAGATCGCACCATTTTTAGTTTGCTGGATACCCATTCTATCCGAAGCATTCTCCGGAGAAGTGAATGAATAAGCAATTTTGATTTTCGCCGTTCCCACTTTTTCCGCTAGAGGAGAAACAAGACGAATCTGCATCCGTGTGTCTTCTACGATGAAATTAGCCGGCTTACCATCGATTGTAACACTCTCGATTTTGTAACCACCATCAAACGCTAAATTCCCAAAACGTCCACCCGAAATAGGCGTCGTCTTGCCTCCGCGAGACTGGGTATTGAAGCTGTTTTGGTCTAATTGCAACCACAAAAAGGGCAATTTATCTGGCGAATTATTCTTGTAAGTAATCTCCACATCCCCCGTGATTTTGTTTGCCACATCATCTAATGAAACGGCAATCTTATAATCAGCAGAGTTTTGCCAGTAACCTGGGCCTGGAACACCCGCTGCAGAACGCATCGGGGAAACAGGTCCATAATTCCAAAGCGGGTGAAATAATTCATACGCGGAATACTTGCTTTGAGCTAATGCCACAGTCGATAATAACAGCGCTAGGCCCAGAAATACGTGTTTTTTAAACATTTTAGTTCTTATTTGTTATCAAAAATAGTTAATACTTCTTCATCCATCAAACGTTGCGATAAACCTAAAGCCTTAGGCACCTCGTAGTGGTAGAAGAATTTCATCGTATGGATCTTATCTGTATAGAACGCCTCATCCTCTTTGCTCAAGCCACCTTTAGCCAGGGCAGCCGCTGCCACGTGACCTTGCTTTAACCATTGCCAAGCCACCGTAATTAGGCCAAACAATTCCATATACAAAGTAGAATCTGCTAAGAATACGTCGATTTCGCCTTTCATAGCGAATCCTAATTTGTGCATCGTCACCGAAGTTAAATTGGCTAATTCCTTCTCTAACATGGCTGCATATTTTGCTATACTTTCGTGTCCTTTAGCCACCGCGATATCTGCGAAAACTAATTTTCCTAAAGTCTGCAAGGCCGCTCCATTGTTTGCTGGAATACCACGACCTAATAAGGTTAATCCGTGAATTCCTGTGGTACCTTCATAGATGGACATAATCCGCACATCGCGCGCCATTTGCTCTAATGGGAAGTCTTCGGTATAACCGTAGCCTCCTAAAACTTGCAATCCTTGATTCACGGCTAAGGTTCCCATTTCGGCTGGATACGTTTTTGCTACCGTGGTCATTAAGTCAAGCATCATTTGGGCTTCTTTTTTCTCCTCACCCTCTAAGCTTTTTGCTAAATCATCCCACATAAAGCATTGGAATAAAAGACCCATGGATCCTTCCACAATCGCTTTTTGGAAATACAACATGCGCTGTACATCTGGGTGATTTTTGATCAACGTAGGAGGTGTGTTCGGGTCTTTGTTTGTTAATAAACGACCTTGAGCGCGCTCGTTCGCATATTGCTTAGAAGCATGGTACGCAGCGGAAGCGATGTAGGCTCCACCCATACCTACGCCTAAGCGGGCTTCGTTCATCATTTGGAACATATAAGACAAACCTCTATTCGGTTCGCCCACTAAATAGCCTATTGAATTGCCTTTATCACCGAAAGAGAGGTGAAGGGCAGGAGTCGCTTTTTGGCCCATCTTATGATAAACGCCTAAAGAAACCACTTCGTTATTCACTAATGCACCATTTTCGATGCGCTTCTTAGGAACTACAAAAAGAGAAATCCCTTTCGTTCCTGCAGGAGCACCCTCTAAACGGGCTAACACTAAGTGTATGATATTTTCAGAGAAGTGATTATCCCCTCCTGAAATGAATATTTTTTGACCTTTAATGGCATAGGTTCCATCACCTAAATCTTTAGCAGAAGTAGATGCATCATTCAAGGAGCTTCCTGCTTGTGGCTCTGTCAAACACATCGTGCCCGCCCACTTGCCCGAAAGCATATTAGGAACATAGGTATCAGCTAATTCCTTCGAACCAAAAGAGGCAATCAGATGTGCTGCCCCATGGGATAATCCCGTAAACATCACTGCTGAATTATGAGCAGCACCGCGAATGAATTCGTGTGCCCCACCGATCATCGAAGGTACTTGCTGACCTCCATGTTCTATATCAAACGTACAGCCGATCATACCCGATTCGCCCATCTCCTTCATATAAGGTTCAATTCCGGGGTGAACTTGTACGACTCCATCCACTAATTCAGCTGCTTTGCGATCTGAATCTACGTAGATAGGTCGCAAGTATTTCTCTGCAATGGCTTCCGCTGAGTCTAATACCATAGTAAACATGTCTGGGGTATAATCTGCGTAACGAGGATAATTACACAGAGAAGCAGTATCAAAAACTTCGTTTAAAATAAAGTCTAGGTTGCGACGATCGTATTCTTTTGCCATTGTTATAACGTTTAGGTTGGAACAAATTTGCAGAGAAAAAATTTATTATGCAAGCATACTAGTTTTATAATGAAGGCAAGGAATATCCCAGAAGTTATCACTCTATTGAAACCAGCAAAAACCCCTTAATGTAATAAAAATAGAGGTAATCAAGGTTTTTGAAATACTTGATTTTTGTCATGTTAATGGAGAAGTAGATGTGGGCCTTTTCTGCTACTTGTTTTTCATAAAGCAAAACATCTTTTCATAAATAACAGAGGAAAATCAGTAATATACTTTTTTCTAATAGTTAAATAGCTGGGCTCTGTCACCGTTTTTAGCTAACACCACATACGTACGTTTGCCCCCTTTTACGAGGGAAATTTGACGGACTTGACCAAAAGTTCTAAATCCAGTTTGCTTAGATAATTTCACTGTGAACTTACCTTTGCCTAGTCCTTCAAGCATGATACCATAGTTTGCATCGAAACGCCCCCATTCGGGTAGCGAATCAAAGAAATTACCTGCTAATAAAATATCAAGCTTTCCATCTTTGTTAAAATCCCCCGTTTCGATGGCTTTAATTGGCGAATATTGCGCCTGGTATGGCATTGCCTGCAAGGTGAAGTTTCCTTTACCATCGTTGATCATAAAAGAAGATTGAGTCGTGGTAATTTGACGAATAGTCGCCCCTTTACGTTGTTCCTCCGTAAATAGCTCATCCACCGTTTTGTTCGCGTAATCACTGTACTTGATAAATTTCTTTTTTATCATCGGAAGAGCTCGTTGCAATTCTCCTTTTAACACCATCGGATAGGTATTTCCATCCTCGGTCACACTCGAAATCAGTTGCTCAATAGAGCCATTTTTATCGAAATCTCCTGCATGCAGGTAAGCTGGAAATGCAGCGGAGGCTTTAATTTTTGTATTTAGGCCAAAGTTTCCGAGTAAAAAATCCATATCTCCATCGCCATCAATATCCGCCGGCTTTACACAAGACCAAAGTCCTTCAGATCCAGCCACAGGCTTTTGCTTCGTTAATTTTCTGCCTCTTTCATTTTTAAATACAACCACTGGTCCCCAATCTTGTGTCACTACTAAATCGAGATATCCATCCCCATTCACATCTGACCATTCGGAATCAGTCACCATTCCAAGCTCGTTCACTTGTGGCATAAAACGCTTTGTTTGATTTTTAAAGCCACCGTTTCCGTCATTAATAAACAAATGACTTTGTGCGCTTTGGCCATACTTCGAATTCACCATGCGAGTACCCACAAATAAATCGAGATCGCCATCCTTGTCGTAATCAGCGGCAGATACGCTCGAACCATTCTCATAAATCAGTGGAAAACGAACATCTCGTTTCATATTTCCTTTGCCGTCATTTATGTATAAAAGGTCCTGTAATTCAGGCGCATTTTCTTTGAACTCATTACTTCCCGTCACCACGAACAAGTCTAAATCTCCGTCTTTATCCGCATCGAAAAAAATCGCATCTGTATTTTCTGTCGTTTGGTCTAAACTAAAATCAACTTGAGGAGAATTCACAAATTTACCTCCTGCCTTTTGAATAAATAAGTGCTTACCTTGACCAGCCGCACCTCCTAAATAAAGATCTTCTAAGCCATCTCCATTTACATCTCCTACCGCAAGAGCAGGACCTTGCGTGGAATACTTTTGTTTTAATAACACATCACGGTCGTAATCATTAAACTTACTTTCCACGTGTAAATAATTCAAAGCACCAGAAGTTACATCTGTAAAAATCGATGACTGATTCAACTTATTAAAATGAAAAATCTCTTTAGCATTTTCCTGCTTAAGCGTAATCACTTGATTTGATTTAAGTGATTTGATCGTTTCCATCTTATCGTTTGGCCACAAAACAACTAAGGAATCTATCGCCCCATTTTCGCCTAAGCCAAATACCATTTGATGGTCGCTAGATGACTGAAAACCACGGTTAGGCATTTGGTGTAAGACTTTCATTCCACCTTTTTGATAAACCGTTACTCGTGCTCCAATCCCATTTACATTACGACTAACTCCTTTTAAATGCACAGTCAAAAAATGGTTCTTTAATTTCTCATTTGTCTTATTCTTAAAAACTGATAGGGGGGCGTTCACATTATTTACCACTAAATCCAAATCGCCATCGTTATCTAAATCCCCATAAGCTGAACCATTTGAAAAACCTGGACCAGCTAAACCCCAAGCCTTCACTTGATTCGAGAATTTCAAATCCCCCTCGTTCTTATAGGCATAATTCGGAATAGGTACAGAAGAGATTTTGTCTGTAAACTCCTTATAATCGAATTTTTTTCCGTCCAGCATCTGTTGCATTGTATGGGGATCTCCTAAAAAATCTACGAAATCTTGATCTGTTAAATCTTTCGCAATCCCATTCGCTACGAAAATATCCTTCCTCCCATCATTGTCCATATCGAAAATCAAGGCACCCCAACTCCAATCAGTCGCATGCACACCGGCTAATTGTCCTACTTCAGAGAATGTTCCATCACCATTATTCAATTGCAAGTTATTGCGCATGTACTGATACCAAAAACCGCGCTTTTTCTTTAACTCCACAATATTATTCCCTTCAAAAACGGACGTCGTCTTCAACCGACGATCATCTCCTGGTAACATATCTGATACGAAGATGTCCATAAAGCCATCATCGTTCAAATCGGCCATATCAGCCCCCATCGAGCTCAACGAAACATGCGGCATTTCATTTTCTAAATCCTCTTTGAACGTTCCATTTTGCTGATTAATATAGAGGTAATCCCGCTCGAAGAAATCATTCGAAATATAAATATCAGGCCAGTTGTCATTATTCACATCGCCTATTGTAATTCCTAATCCAAAACCAATCAAACTACCGTAAATCCCCGCAGACTCAGACACATCTGTATAATGAAGCTCTTTCCCGTCTTTGCTATCATTTCTAAACAACTTATCCCCACCTAACTTATCTCTCTCTTGACGTAAGTTTTTATACCCTAATTTATCAATCGGATTAAAACTATTATTCAATAAATACATATCTAAATCACCATCTCGGTCGTAATCAAAGAAAGCTGCATGGTTAGAAAAACCGCCATCCACTAAACCAGCTTCTTTAGCCTGATCCTTAAATGTAGGCACTCCCCCTTTTATTCCTTGATTAATATACAATTGATTCCCTCGTTGGTCACGAGAGCCTGAATTACACACATAGATATCAATCAAGCCATCCCCATTTACATCTGCAAACGTTGCACCTGTAGACCAAAACTTTTTTTCCACAATACCTGCCTTCACGGTAATATCTTCAAACTTCATCTCCCCTTTATTCAAATACAGCTTATTGTCTTCGAAATTTGAGGTCACAAAAAGATCGGATAAACCATCATTATTCACATCTCCTATCGCCACACCACCTCCATTATAAAAGTTTCGGTAATTGAAAATGTTAAACTCTTTTTTCTCTAAACTTCGGTTCACAAAATCGATTCCTGTTTGCCCTGGGGACAACTCTTCGAAAAGGGTATCCTCCTTAGTAGAACAGGAGAATAAAACAAGGGAAAGTAGGGTGATAATACGTACATTTTTCATCCTAAAAGCTGGATTTAGTGCGACACAAAAATACATAATACAGGGAGTATATAATACAAAATGACTGACCCCAAATAACTAAAACAGCGCACATTCGATTGTGTTTTTTCAATATTGTTTTTTTGAAAAATAACTTTTGGTAGAATCTAATACTATCAACAAATCATATGATAATAGCAATTATAAAAACCCTACGGTCTTATACAGTTAATTTACGATTAGGGTACCGGATCATGCCCGCTCCCACCCCAAGGATGGCAACT
>CAILUB010000271.1 GCA_903837305.1 uncultured Cytophagaceae bacterium | reverse complement strand
AGAAACAGAGAAAGTAGAAGCCATTTCGCAAGCTCACGTAGATGCCTTAATCGCTTCATTAGGAACTATTGCTGATTTCAAGCAAGTGGAAGAAGAGGAAGACAAGAAGGAAGGATATACGGCACCTACATCAGAAGCCGGTCCTATGGTATTCCGTCGAGATATTACTCGTAAGCAACTAGGTGGAGTAGCGGCTGGAATTGCACGTTATTTTCAAGTAGATCCGATCTGGGTTCGGTTGATTTTATTAGTGTTGCTTAGTGCGAGTTTCCCTTTGTTTCATGTCGGAAATATTGTTTTCTGGGCTTATATCATTCTTTGGGCTGCAATTCCTGGTGAAATGAATCCGGATGATGATAAGTCGTATCGCAAGTTTTACCGCGATCCTGAGAAAAAAGTGATCGGTGGTGTGATGGCTGGTATTGCCGCTTACACGGGTTGGGATGTAGGATTATTGCGCGTTCTAGCAGTTTTGTCGGTGGGATTGTTTGGTTCAGGGGTCATTGCTTACCTCGTTATTTTAGTCATTACACCAGAGGCTAAGACGATGAAGGATAAAATGGAGATGACGGGTGAGCCGATCACGTTGGAAAATATCGAAAACAATATTAAGAAAAGTATTCAGCCGAATGAAACGGAAGAAAATGGCTTGACGAAAGTATTGTTATTTCCTTTCCGCATTTTCGCCACCGTGTTCTCTGCCTTGAAAGGGCCATTGAACATAATTAGATGGATCATTCAAATCTTTTTAGGAATCATATTGTCGATTTTAGGTATGGCATTTATTATCGCTTTGGTCGCTTTATGTACGGTTGGATTTACGGGAATTGACCAAGGGCAGCTTGTTCATATGGGCCCATTGCCACTTTATTTAATCGCGAAAGATCTTCCGTTCTGGACAGTTCCGGCTTTGGTTTTGGCTTTATTACCTCTATTTGTTTCGATCGCTATCGCCGGAGTTTCGTTATTAGCCAATCGTAAGTTCTACAACAAGACCTATAAGATAGTATCGACTACCATGGTGATTGTTGGGTGGATTGGGTTATTTGCTGCCGTTCCTTTTGTGGGGCGCAATTTCCAGCGTTCAGCCTCCTACAATCAGGTGAAAGATATCGCTGTTTCGGATTCTACGACCTATGTTTTAGATATCGACAAAAAAGACAATGAGACGATCTGGCAGATGATGTTAGGGGAAAAAGTGGAGGAGTTTACATTTGACTTTGAGGATGATGAGGATAACCACGATTATAACGAGGAGCGCTTTAATCGTACGAATATCGAGATCGAAGGCTATGATGGGAAGACCATTCAGGTAATTACTTATGCTAAATCGCAAGGTTTAACGCGTAAGGAAGCGGAGTCGAATGCTAAAAAAATCAAGTATAATTACTTGCAAAAAGGGAAGGACTTGCGTTTTGATACACATTTTGGGCTATCTGACGCGCGATTTAGAGCACAACGATTGAAAGTGAAAATCATGATTCCGTATGGCAAATCCTTTAGCATGACGCGTGATTTTGCTTTATATATGGATAATGTGTTGGAATCAGGTTATTTTCATGAAGAGGGACAAGAGTTGTTCACAGGTTCGCTTTGGAGCTTCTCAGCAGATAAGGGTTTGATTTGTTTAAATAGAACTCCTCACAAGGATGAGGAATCTGAGAATGAGGATTTTTCAGATGATAAGGTAGGTTTTACAATCACGAAAGACCTAATTAATTTCAGCTCAATTTCTGGTTTGAATACGGAGTCTTCTCAGATCAAAATTACGAGAGGCGATCTTCCTAAAATTACTTATCGAGGAAATCAAGCGTTAGAGAGCTCTGCTCATGTGGAGAATAATGTATTAGTATTAGATAAAATTCAGCCTGGAATCCAGGTAGAAATTGTTGTACCAGAATTAACTAAGGTGGAACTTGGTGGAAATGCAAGTACAGAAATAGCAGGATTTACTTCGTCTAAATTTGATGTCATTTTACGTGGCTTTCATTCGCTTACTTTGAAGGGTGGGGGAGATCAATTGAATGCAGGTTTATTTGATTCCGCGGAGTTAATTGCCACGGATTTTACCGTTGAAAAAGCTTTTGTATCCCTTGATAAATATGCCAAAGTAGAGTTAAATGCGTCTAAAATGGTGCAAGGAAAGAAATATGAAAGTTCGAAATTCTCGAATAAAACAAATACAGGTGTGAGCTATAAATGGAATGTTATTAAATAACGTGCAACCTTTTTTTAAACATCAGCATCTAGCAACAAATAAAAAAATATGAAAAAAATCTTGTCTTTATTCGCCGCCTTTTTAGTCGCATTTAGTTCATTCGCAGATCCTGCCGTAATAACTAAAAAATTCAAAGTAGCTAATTTCAAATCCATTGACTTAGGGAGTGCCTTCGATGTGCATGTTCACAAAGGGAATGTCTATGCCGTTTCCATTACGGGACGTGAAAAAGATTTGGAAGATATTGAGGTTACCTCGTCTGGAGGAAAATTGCAAATTGGATATGAGTCAACCTGGAATTGGGGTTGGAATAATAATCGATCGAAAGTAGTTGTAAATATTACCCTTCCTCGACTTGAAAGTGGAGAATTTACGGGTGCTTGTAAAGTTGATTTACAGGGTTTTACTAACGAAGAGGAAATGCGTTTGTTGTTCTCTGGAGCGGCAAAGGGTGTAGCTGAGGGGCTAAGAACCGATAAATTGCGCATAGAATTAAGCGGTGCTTCAGATTTTAAAATGAGTGGTCAATCTGATTATTTAAAGATCGATGCCTCCGGAGCTAGTAGCTTGAAAGCATTAGAATTTTTGTCTCGTAATGTGGATGTAGAAGCTTCTGGTGCCAGCAGCGCTCAAGTACACGTTCAGAAAACTTTGCAAGTAGATGCTTCTGGTGCTTCCCATGTGAAATACAAAGGAAGTCCATTAATTAAGAAAGATCTTTCTGGCGCCGCATCGCTACACCAGGTTAATTAAAAAGTTTTTCACCGGCCTCGATTCGAATGGGGAGGGTGTTTTCCGCGGGAGGAATGGGACAGGCAAATTCTTCATTGTATGCACAATAGGGGTTATAAGCCAGATTAAAGTCCACCCGCAACCGATTGTTTTTTACATTTGTTAGGGGTAAATCTAGAAAACGTCCGCCTCCATAGGTTTCTGTGGGGGCGGATTTGTCTTTAAAGGGGAGGAAGAAGTCCCCGTTCTCGCGTTGATATAAGGTTAGCGTAACAGTGAAAGTCTGGATATCTGCTTTGATTTTGCCAAATAATATTAATTTCTCCGTGGTTCCATCCGTCATTTTTATATCCACTGATTGCGCTTTTTCTGCTTTTTCTAAGACGAAGTCGACGATGTAATCTTTGTTGAAGGAGTAGTATTTCAGACCCTTGAATTGGGTTTTGTCTTTAATGGGGGACTCTTCGCCAGCTTTAAAGGCGGCGTCTTTTTCGCGACGAATTTTCAGCACATCTGCTCCCGTTTCATCCACTGGTTTTGCCGTAGGAATGCTAAAATAGGCAAGAATGGCGATGATGGGAATCAGAAAGAGGAACCATTTGTTGAATTTCATAGGAATGCGTGTAATTTTGGGTACGCAAAAATAACAATTAATTCAGATGTTTACAGGTATTGTGGAGGCGATGGGATCGCTGGTAAAGACAGAAGCAAAAGGGACGAATGTGGAATTTTGGTTCACGTGTCCATTCACGCAAGAATTGAAAGTGGATCAATCGCTTGCACACAACGGAGTTTGTCTGACTGTTGTAGAGATTCAAGGAGAGCAATACCGCGTAACGGCGATAGATGAGACTTTGCAGAAGACGAATTTGGGTGATTTGAAGATAGGCCAAAAAGTAAACCTAGAACGTTGCATGGCTGCCAATGCCCGCTTTGATGGACATATTGTACAAGGACACGTGGACTTAACGGGTGTTTGTACGGAAATCAAAGATCAACAAGGTAGCTGGGAATACCGTTTCTCTTATCCTAAAACGAGCGGACATGTAACGGTCGAAAAAGGTTCGATTTGTGTGAACGGTACTAGTCTAACCGTGGTGGATTCGCACGATGATTCTTTTACGGTTTGCATCATTCCGTATACCTACGAACACACCGTTTTTCATCAGCTAATTGTAGGTGATCGGGTGAATTTAGAATTCGATATTCTAGGAAAGTATATTAAGAAATTAATGCAGCGATAGCTTTGTTCACTTTTTCAAAGCCAAAACGTTTCCAAGCGATCTCTTTTTGGTCTTGAATTTCTGCCAAACCTAAATTACCAATACTGCCTAGGTGCGAGTGATTGATTTCGCGCGTACTTCCATCGAATGCACCGTCCTCGATCTTTTTACCCACGATTTGGTAGGCCTCTCTGAAGGGAACCCCTTGCACGACTAATTTATTCACCTCTTCTACCGAGAATAATAAATCGTATTTCGAGTCCACTAAGAGGTCTTTCTTCACTTTCATATGGCTTACCATATAGTGCGTGATCTCTAATCCGTCCAAAATTTCCTCAATCGCCGGCATCAACAGTTCCTTCGTTAATTGGAATTCGCGGTGGTATCCTGACGGTAAGTTGCTCGTCAATAACTGTAATTGATTGGGTAATGCCTTCAACTTGTTGGCTTTACCGCGCAATAATTCCGCGACGTCTGGATTCTTTTTATGCGGCATAATGGAGCTTCCTGTCGTTAAAGAGCTAGGGAGTTCGATGAAACCGAAGTTTTGGGAATTGTACAAGCACACATCCATCGCTAATTTACTCAGCGTCGTGGCGATTTGTGCGATGGCCGTTAAGACAAATAATTCGGTCTTTCCACGTGATAATTGCGCGTTCACTACGTTTACGTGTGGCGATTCGAAACCTAATAATTCAGTCGTGTATTTTCTGTCCAAAGGAAAGGACGATCCATATCCAGCGCCAGAACCCAACGGATTTTTATTGGCTAGACGGAAGGCTGCCTCTAGTAATTCAATATCTTCTACCAAGCTCTCTGCGTAAGCTCCGAACCAAAGTCCGAAAGACGAAGGCATCGCAATCTGCAAGTGCGTGTAACCTGGTAATAAATCGTTTTTATGGGCTTCACTTTTCGCGATTAATAAGTCAAACAAACGCTCCACCGCGTCAGCGATGTGTTGGATTTCAGCCCGCATAAACAATTTTAAATCCACTAAAACTTGGTCGTTTCTAGAGCGCCCCGCGTGAATTTTCTTACCCTGATCACCTAATTTCTGCGTTAATAAATACTCGATTTGGGAATGCACATCTTCCATTCCGTCTTCGATAGTGAAATCGCCGGCTTCGATTTGGGCATAAATAGCTTTCAATTCAGCGCACAAAGGGCCTAATTCGTCTGACCCCAGCAAACCTACTTTCTCTAACATCTTGATGTGAGCCAGTGACCCCAGCACATCGTAGCGCGCTAATTGCAAGTCATACACGGGGTCATTCCCAATCGTGAATTTCTCGATTTTAGCGTCTGTCGTCTGATTTTCTTTTTGCCAAAGTTTTGCCACAATCTTAAATGCTTAGGGTTGTTAGGAGATTTTGATAAGTTTGGATTCCCTGTTTCAGTTCATCCAACAAAATATATTCGTCTGCCGTATGCGATCTGCCGGAGTGTCCGGGACCGATTTTGACAGAGGGTATCGTTAATAAAGCTTGATCGGAAAGGGTAGGAGAGCCGAACAAAGGGATGCCTAGGCCTTTTGCCGCTTGCACTAGCGGATGAGTTTCCTCCATTCTGCTGGAGTTTAAGCGCATCGATCTAGGCGTTAATTCGGCCTGAACGATGGTTTTTAATGCTGCCAGCACTTCTTCCAAAGAATAACATTCATTCACCCGGCAATCAATTACGTAATCGCAAGTATCTGGAACCACGTTATGTTGTTTGCCTGCGTTGATGACGGTTACCGTCGTTTTTACCGGTCCTAATAAGTCCGAAACCTTCGCGAATGAATGGTTTTGAATGTGTTGGATATCCTCCAAAGCCAAATAAATCGCATTCACCCCCTCATTTCTCGCCGCGTGGCCCGCAATCCCTTTTACTTTCGCATCTACGACCATCAGGCCTTTTTCCGCAATCGCCATCGCGCAATCCGTGGGTTCGCCCACGATTGCAAAATCGATACGAGGTAAATCCCCTGATTGCAATAATGCTTCTATTCCTCCAGTTCCCGATATTTCTTCCTCTGCGGTAGCTGCTAATAGAAGGTTGAAGCCGAGGTTTTCTACAGCGTAAAAAGAGACAAAGGTCGCCATCAAACAAACCAAACTAGCGCCTGCATCATTCGAACCTAAGCCGATCAGTTTCCCCTCTTGTTCTGTCGCTTTGAATGGATCAAAGGTCCAGGAAGCATTCGCCTTTACGGTGTCGTGGTGGGAATTCAATAGAATGGTAGGCTTAGAAGCATCGAAATGCAAATTCGTAGCCCACACATTATTTCCTAAGCGATTAGCCGAAATACCCTGAGTCGTAAAAAAGTCCATCAAAATCTGCGCTGTCCCTTGCTCCTCCTTACTCAAAGAGGGGCAGGCTATTAGCTGAGCTAATAGGTCTTTCGCGGCTATAAATTGACTTTCCTGATACATATTAGGCACTAATTTTTGTTCCTATTTCGGTTTTCTGCAGGTTATCTGCGTGGCATAAACGCACCACGGAAACACCGGCAGAGATGGCCTTTAGGGCATTCTCTAATTTCGGGATCATCCCCGCAGAGACGATGCCTTTATTTTTTAAGTCTAAGAAAGAAGCTGGATTGATGGATGAAATAACTGAATCATTTTCAGTGGGATTCATTAAAACGCCTTTCTTTTCAAAGCAATACGTTAAGGTAACATCGTAAGATGAACTGAGGGCAATGGCCAAAGCCTGTGCCATCGTATCCGCATTCGTATTTAATAGTTGACCTGCAGCATCTGCCGTAATCGGTGCAAAGATGGGAGAGAATCCGGCGGCAATTAATCCTGACAATGAATCAGCATTCACCGAAACAATATCGCCTACAAAACCATAATCAATGGGTGTGGCGGCTCTTTTCTTCGAAAGCACGATTCTGCCATCAGGCCCAGTTAATCCCAAAGCATTACAAGTTAATCCTTGCAACTCAGCTACAATCGATTTATTAATCCAACCCGCATAAACCATCGTCACAATACGAAGGCTTTCTTCGTCTGTCACCCGTCTACCCTCAATCATTTGACTCTCGATACCCATCGAAGCTGCCATTTGAGTGGCAATCTTACCACCTCCGTGCACCAGCAATTTAGGGCCAGTCAGAGAAGCAAAGTCCTGCAAAAAGCTAGCTAGTGCAGATGGATTGTCGATGACATTTCCGCCTATTTTAACTACTTGAAGGGTCGGCTTATTGGACATTTAGAATAAATACGGGCTTTCCGTTCTCATTAAGGTTAATATCATCTCTTTTAACACAGCTTGCGCCGCCCAAACCCGGTTGCCCGCTTGCTGAATCACAATCGAATTAGGGGAATCAATCACCTCGTCAGCGACCACTAAATTCCGTCTTACCGGAAGGCAGTGCATGAATTTCGCATTGTTGGTAAGGCTCATTTTCGCGGCATCCACCATCCATGCGGGATCGGAAGAAAGTATTTTTCCGTAGTCTTGGTAGGATGACCAGTTTTTGGCATAAATAAAATCTGCACCCTCATAGGCCTCTTTAGGGTCGTAACATATCTTCGCATTTCCAGCGAATTCAGGGGCTAATTCATAGCCTTTCGGGTGTGCAATGGTGAAATCTACGTCTGCGTGATTCATCCATTCCGAGAAGGAATTAGGCACACATTGAGGTAAGGCTTTCACATGAGGAGCCCATGTCAACACAACTTTAGGACGCTCTACGGTCTTGAACTCGTTGATGGTAATTAAATCCGTCAAGGACTGCAAAGGATGGCGTGTCGCTGACTCCAAGCTAAGGAATGGGCGTCCAGTATATTTTAAAAATTGATTAAGTACTTGTTCGCTGTAATCGAGTTCGCGGTCTACTAAACCAGGGAAACTACGCACCCCTACGATATCGCAATAGGAGCCTACGACAGCTGCAGCCTCTGAAATATGCTCCGCCTTGTCACCATTCATGATGACGCCCTCGTTCATTTCTAGTTGCCACGAATCGGCTCCCACATTCATGATCATAACCTCCATTCCGAGGTTTTGAGCTGCTTTTTGGGTAGAAAGGCGCGTCCGAAGACTGGAGTTGAAGAACAATAAGCCGAGCGTACGGTTTTTTCCAATGTGCTTATCAGCATACGGGGTCTTCTTCATTAACAAAGCCTCATTGACTAAGTTTTGAATATTGTAAGCGTCTTTAACCGAGGTGAAATTTTGCATGCTTTTAGCTGTCTAACATTGGCAATTCAGTAAAATTACTGAAAAAGATCATTATCGAAGGCGTTCCCAGGTGAAAACTTGCATAGGGTTTTCGAGTGCCAGTGTTTTCTCCCCTGTTTTTTGGAAGTCGTTTTTCTCCAAAACCCGTTGCGACCCCACATTGTTCACCGGTGTTTCCGCGCGAATAATACGTAATCCGGAATCTTGAAAAGCCCAATCGCATAAGGCCTGCACCGCTTCGGTGGCAATTCCCTGTCCTCTGAATTTCTGGTCCAACGCATAACCAATCTCGGTGGCTCCATCGTTGTCTGGCAATCCGGCAAAACCAATCCCCCCTACAGAGCAGGACGAAGCCGTCAAAATTATTTCCCAATTTGTGTACCAATAATAGTCCAATGGAAATTTTGCTGTTTGAGGAATCCAATAATCGCGTAATGCTTGAACGGTTTCTTGTTCATAAAACAATTCCAAATTCCAATGGTTAGGTTGAAGTTCTAGTATTTTTTCTAGATCTTTGCGCCCCGATTGCATCCATACTTGCAGCAGCGGATTGTTCAATGGGATTAAAGTAAGACGCGGTGTGCGGAGTTGAATCATCATATTGGACTACAAATTACCCATTTTGGTCGCAAAAAAGAAGGCCTTTAAATTGAATGTACAAATTTTGCATTCGTTAAATAAGATGTTTAAACAACAAACAATGAAAAAATTAGTAACACTTTTTGCACTGATGAGCTTGTCATTAACAGCCATCTCTCAAGTCCCTGGTGGATTTGGAGGTTTCGGTGCAGCGCCTAAGAAAGAGACAGTGATTCCAGGAACAGCGCAAGCTGCTTCTAAAGGTAGCGCAAAAATCATCGGATTCCTTTTAGATTCGACAGATTCAAAGCCAGTGGAATTCGCCACTTTGGCCCTTATTAATACAAAGACAAATAAACCAGTCGATGGTACGGTTGCTGACGGTGTAGGTAAATTTACCTTAAACAAAGTCGCTATTGGATCGTACAAAATTGTGGCATCTTTTATCGGTTATGATAGCAAAACAATTTTTGTGAATGTAACAGAAAAGAATGATGACCAGGATTTAGGTGTGATCAAATTAGCACAAAGTTCTAAAATGCTTTCTGAGGTAACAGTGGAAGGCCAACGCGCATTAATAGAGGAGCGTGTGGATCGCACCGTATATAATGCAGAAAAAGATGCTTCGAATCGGGGCGGAGATGCAACAGATGTATTGAAAAAAGTCCCTATGCTTTCTGTCGACTTAGATGGTAACCCTTCTTTGCGTGGTTCTACTAGTGTGAAAGTGTTAATTAATAACAAGCCTTCTACTATTATGGCATCTAGTATTGCGGATGCGTTGAGACAAATTCCTGCCGATATGATTAAAACGGTGGAGGTAATTACTTCGCCTTCTGCTAGATACGATGCAGAGGGTAGTGCTGGTATTATTAATATCGTTACGAAAAAGAATACTTTGCAAGGATTAACCTTGTCATTTGATTCCTCTGCAGGTGTCCGTGGTTCAAATTTATCATTGAATGGAAACTTTAGAAATAAAAACTGGGGAATGTCATTAGGTGGTTTTGGCCGTTCAGAATACAATGTGAATGGTAAATTCGAGAGTACTCAAATTACGACTAATAATGGTTTACAGACGACTAACGTTCAGACAGCAGAGACGCGTCGCGAAGGAATATTTGGAAACTACCAATTGGGTTTTGATTGGGACATCAATAAATTTAATTCAATTACAGCAAGTTCACGTTTTGGATTGCGTAACGGAAATAACTGGCAAGATGGTTTGCAACAAATTAGAAACGGCAATATCACATCACTTCGCAACACGAATTCCTTAGATAACTCGGCGAACGTTGATATCAATGTGGATTACACGCATACGTTCTCGAAACCACAAAAGGAGTTCTCTATCTTATCTATGTACAGTAGAAATAATCGTGCTAACGATTTCTATAACTTGATTATGAACCCTAAATCTACTATGTCAGAGATTATGAATTCGATCAAGAATGAGAATACATCTTATAACGAAGAGGCGACCTTCCAAATGGATTACCAAACTCCAGTAGGAAAGAATCAATTAATTGAATTTGGAGGTAAAGGAATTTTACGTAATGTAACATCTGATTATAAGTCATTTACAGCGGCATCAGATGGACTATATACTCAAGTGAATTCCGCGATTTTACCCTCCAACGTGTTTGACTACAATCAGAATATCTATAGTACCTATGGATCTTACACTTTGACGACTAAAAACAAGTGGAGTATTAAGACAGGTGCTAGATATGAATACACGGATATTTCAGCTAGTTTCTTGAAGAAAGAAGGTCAAAATACAGTGATTCCAGCTTATGGTGTTCTAGTTCCGAGTTTTAATATGTCAAAAACATTCAAGTCAGGTACTTGGAGATTCAGCTATAACCGTCGTATTCAACGTCCAGGAATTCAAAATTTGAATCCAAACGTAAATGCAACGAACCCGTTGAATATCTCAACGGGAAACCCGAATTTAGCTCCGGAATACACGAACAATTATGAAGTTTCCTTCAGCAAATTTGTGAAACAAACCTACGTTTCTACGTCCTTCTTTATCAGAAATACTACCGGTGCAATTAATCAAATTAGAGAGGTATTCGGGGATACAGTCAAAACGACATCTCAAAATATTGGTAATGAAGATGCATACGGTGTGAATGTAAACTTAAATGTTAACCTGTCTAATAAATTAATGATTGGAGGAGGAGGAGATCTTTCCTACATGCTGTTAGCAAATAATGTTCCAGATCCATTGTTAAATGCAAAGAACCAAGGATTGCAGTCTAACTTCCGTGTATTTGGTAATTACAATATGGGAAATGGTTGGGGAGCTCAAATTTTCTCCTTTTACCGAGTTAATCAAGTTCAGTTGCAGGGGTCTCAAGGAGGTTTTGGAATCTACAGCTTAAGCTTTAAAAAGGACTTTAAGAATAAGAAAGGAAGTGTTGGTTTTGGTGCGGAGAATTTCTTTACTCCGGAAGGTTTTGTTATTCGTAGCGAAACTCAAACACCAATTATCAATTCTAAAAGTGAGAATACGTTGAGAAACATGAACTTTAAAATCAATTTCTCTTACCGAATCGGTAAGATGTCATTCGGTCCTACGAAAAAGAAGAAATCGGTTAATAATGATGATACGAAAGGCGAGGGGGATGCAGCTCCAGCAGCTCCACAACAACCAATGGGTATGCCAGGCATGCGTATGGGTGGCGGCGGAGGTGGCTTCGGTGGCCCACGTTAATCTTTGCTAGCAAAATAAAAAAGGGAACCTGTTGAGGGTTCCCTTTTTTTATGGCCAATTTATTGCGTTCGACTATTTATTGCGTTCTATGGTGTAACTGATGAGATCTCCTAACGAGTTTCGATACGCCGAAGCAGGGAAGGTGGCTAAGATAGTTCTCGCTTCTTCAGCGATTTCATTCATCTTTTTATTTGCATAAGAGAGACCTCCTGTTGATTTGACAAAGTCAATGACCTCGCGTACTTTATTGGAATCCTCCGATTCTTTTTTAATCAATTGGATGATGTGCTTTTTAGTCGAGTTGTCCGTATTTTGTAGGGCATAAATCAATGGTAAGGTCATCTTTTTTTCTTTGATGTCAATTCCCAATGGTTTCCCTATTTCGGCATCCCCATAATCAAACAAATCGTCCTTGATTTGAAAGGCAATACCCACTTTTTCGCCAAATAATCTAGCTTTCTCTACCATCTCCGCTTCAGCGCCAGCAGATTGAAATCCTACAGCGCAGCAAGCTGCGATTAGAGTCGCCGTTTTCTTTGTGATAATATCAAAATAGATATCTTCTGTGATATCGAGTTTTCTGGCTTTTTCAATTTGCAATAATTCCCCCTCAGCCATCTCTCTGACAGCTGTAGATACAGATTTTAACAGATCGAAATCTTCATGTTCAACAGAAAGCAACAAGCCTTTAGAAAGCAAATAGTCTCCTACTAAGACGGCAATTTTATTCTTCCAAATAGCATTAATGGAAAAGAATCCTCTTCTATAATTCGAGTCATCTACGACATCGTCATGAACTAAAGTAGCGGTGTGCAATAATTCGATTAGAGCGGCGCCTCTGAAAGTTTTTTCGGTTATTTCTCCTACACAGCCTGCTGTCAAAAAAACGAACATGGGACGCATCTGTTTACCCTTTCTTTGGACAATATAATGCATGATGGTGTCGAGCAACATCACTTTTGTCTTCATGAAAGCTTTGAACTTCCCTTCGAATGCCTTCATCGAATCATCGATGGGGGCTTGAATTGAAGAGATGGAGTAGGACATGCGGATTGTTTGAATCAGTAAATTGCGTAAATTTAATCAGATTTGTGGATAAAAAGGTATTATGAGTAAGATTTTAGTCTTAGCGGGTGGGTCAGTGAAGGGAGCCTTTCAAGCCGGTGTAATCAAGGCCCTTTTTGAAAAAGGATATCAGCCTGATGCTATCTATGGTGTGTCTGCTGGGAGTTTAAATGCCGCCTATTTAGTGAATCAATTTGGGAAGCAAGTGAATGAAGGTTTACCCATTTCTTATCCACAAGCAGCTCAAGATTTATGGGATTTTTGGGAGCAACGAATTACCCACCCAGCATGCTTATCAAAGCCCTTTTCTATTTTTCAATTAGGATGGACAGCTTTGACTAAAAAGTTCAAAGGACTAGTCGACACAACACCTTTGCGGGAGTTATTAATGGATGTACTTCATTTGCGTAATCTAAATGCGAGTCCTATATCCCTTAAGGTAGGTGCTGTCAATATAATGGAAGGGGCTATGCATTATGTGGACCCTAGTTTTGAGAATTTTCTGGATTATTTAATGGCTTCTTCGGCTGTGCCTATTTTGATGCCTGTGGTGGAGATGGAGGGCGAGAAGCGAAAATCATACCTGGATGGAGGATTGCGTGACGTGGCACCATTACATAAGGCTATCCAGGATGGCGCAACAGAAGTAGTGGTAATCGCCTGCCATACTGAGATGATAGAGGGAGGGGATTTTGATTCAGGGGATCTGTTAGCTTTAGTGGACCGAGTGATGGATATCGCAGTGAATGAGATTTTGAATGCCGATTTAAAAATGTCTCGATCAGAAGTCAAATTGACCATTATTCGCCCAAAACAACCGTTGAGTATCGATATTCAGCGCTTTACTAAAATGGACATTCGTCGAATGTTAGAGACCGGTTATGCGCTAGGAATGAGTGAATAAAAAAAGCCTCGAATTTCGAGGCTTTCTGTTTATACCGACATGATGTCTTTTTCCTTCTCGGCAAAGATCTGATCGATCTTCGCGATATAGGCATCTGTTTTCTTTTGGATCTTATCTTCTGCCTCTTTAATCGCATCTTCCGATACGCCATCCCCTTTTAACTTCTTGATGCTATTGTTTCCGTCTTGACGCGCATTGCGGATATTAATCTTAGCCACCTCAATTTCTTGCTTACAACGCTTGACTAAATCACGGCGACGGTCTTCTGTCAAAGGAGGAATCGATAAACGTATGATTT
>CAILUB010000270.1 GCA_903837305.1 uncultured Cytophagaceae bacterium | reverse complement strand
GGAATTAAAATTAATTGGATTCTTTTAATTCACCAAACCCAAACGCAATTCATTACCTTTGTATGTTTTTTAGCATACAAACGTTATTCGCATGTTTTTACGAGAAGTAGGAGACGACGCTCGCTTAAAGAAGATTTTTCTCACCTTTCCGGTTCAGCTCTATTCCAGCGACCCTAATTGGATTCGTCCTTTAGATAACGATATCTCTTCGGTGTTTGATCCGCGGAAGAATCCCCATTTTAAACAGGGCGAGGCTATTCGGTGGATTTTGTTCAACGATCAAGAGCAGCCCATCGGTCGTGTAGCCGCTTTTTATGAGCGGAACACAAAGGAGGGCGAAGTTCCCGTGGGCGGCATGGGCTTTTTCGAATGTATTGAAGAGGAGAAAGCAGCATTTATGTTGTTTGATGCCTGTAAAAATTGGCTAGCGGAGCGAGGAATGGAGGGGATGGATGGCCCGATTAATTTTGGGGAGCGCGACAGTTTCTGGGGTTTGATGGTCAAAGGTTGGGAGTTTGAGCCTACCTATAAAATGCCTTGGACGAAGCCTTATTACATTCCGTTCTTCGAAAACTATGGTTTTCAAGACTATTTCCAACAATACGTGTTCGTTTCGCCCATCGCCGGCGCTAATGTGACGCAGGGAATCGAAGAAAAAGCCCGACGCATTTTTGATAATCCAGATTACGTTTTCCAACACATCGAGAAAAGTAATTTGTCGAAATATGCAGAAGATTTTCGTTTCATTTTCAATGCGGCTTGGGCGAAATTCCCGGGGGTGAAGGAGATGAGTTCGGAATCGGCTCAAAAACTCGTGAAAACCATGAAGCCCATCATCGATGAGCAATTATTGTGGTTTGCCTACACGACGGACGGAACGCCGGTGGCCTTCTTCATTGTAATCCCCGATTTGAACCAAATCGTGAAACACCTGAACGGTAAACTGAACTGGTGGGGCATGATTAAATTCCTTCTATTGAAATTAAAAGGAACCTTGACTCGTACCTGCGGGGTGATTTTTGGGGTGACTCCAGATCACCAAGGCAAAGGGGTCGAATCCGCTATCGCCCTTCGTTTCCGCGAAGTCGCGCGTACGAATCCTTTCTATCCGTATTCCACCATGGACATGAATTGGGTGGGTGATTTTAATCCTAAAATGCTTCGCTTTGTCTCCCAACTAGGAGCCACAAATGATAAAACTTTTATTACATACCGTAAATTTTTCAATCCAAACCAACCCTTTAGTCGTTGTCCTAAAGTAGGTTAATATATTTATTATGAGCTTATTATCTATTGGAACCGTTGCGTTCGACGCCCTTGAAACTCCCTATGGAAAGACCGATAAAATCATCGGTGGATCTTGTACGTACATTGCCTTATCAGCTGCCTTCTTTTTACCTAAAGTAAATGTAGTAGCTGTGGTAGGTGATGATTTTCCACAAGAATACATGGACACGTTGACGTCTCGTGGCATCAATTTGGACGGATTACAAATCAAACAAGGGGAGAAGTCGTTTTTCTGGGCAGGAAAATACCACAACAACATGAATTCACGTGACACCTTAGTGACGGAATTGAACGTGTTAGCTGATTTCAAGCCGGAGATCCCAGCTTCTTACCAAGATTGTGAATATCTAATGTTAGGAAATCTAACGCCACAAGTACAAATCGAAGCGATTCAGGGCCTAAACAAACGCCCCAAATTAGTCGTAATGGACACCATGAACTTCTGGATGGATGTGGCGATGGACGATTTGAAGCGTGTGTTGACGATGGTGGATGTGCTTTGCATCAATGATGAGGAGGCGCGTCAATTATCCGAGCAATACTCACTTCGCACGGCTGCTAAGATGATTATGGCGATGGGACCTAAGACCTTGATTATTAAGAAAGGGGAGCATGGTGCTTTGTTATTCCAAGGAGATCGCATGTTCTATTGCCCAGCACTTCCATTAGAGGACGTTTTCGATCCGACGGGCGCGGGCGATACCTTCGTAGGAGGATTCATTGGTTACCTAGCAAAGACGAACGATATTTCGTTTGAAAACATGCGTCGCGCGATCGTTCACGGATCTGCGATGGCTTCTTTCTGTGTGGAGAAATTCGGTACAGAGCGTTTATTCGAAATCACGGAAGCTGATTTAGCGAGCCGTGTAAATGAATTTAGAGAGTTAGCTTCGTTCTAATTCTTACCCCACGATCACCTCGTGCATCAGATCCAGGTTCAGGTATTTAGCAGCCATGTCTCTAATATCCTGGGCCTGGATATTTTGTATACTGTCTTGAAACTGATCATAGAAATCAGGAGCTAATCCATCCAATTGAATCACACGCACTTTTTCGGCGATATCGAAAGCTTGTGTTAGTTCACCTGTGAAGCTGCCCATCAGGTAATTTTGGACGATATCTAGTTCCTGATGAGGTATCAATTCATTTTGAAGGATTCTGATTTCCTTTTTGATTTCTGCCAAAGTTGCATCGACATTCTCCCCATTCACATCTGTTCCCACGACCCAATAACCACCACGCGGATAAGGCGCTAAACTGGACGAGATACCGTAGGTAAACCCTTTATCTTCTCTAATATTTTTCTGCAATCTCGACCCAAAATACCCCCCTAACACCGTGTTCATAAAACTAAAGTGAAAGTAATCAGGGTGATTTCTCGAGATAGCTGGCAGGCCATACCGAATCGAACTCTGTACAGATGCTTCTTTTTCTTCTCTTATTTTAATTGGATTCGAAGCTACTGTTATCGTTGGGGTCAGTAGTTCAGAGTTAGAATAACTGATTTGTCCTAAGGTCTGATCTAAAAAGGAAATCTGTTCATCGGAGATTTTCCCGGATAGAAAGATGACCGGTTTTTGTGAAGCCCAAGTCGTCGAATACTGTTGCACTAGCGCGGCGCGGTCTAATTTGTCAAAATCTTCTGCCACCGTATAACGGCCATAGGGATCGTTCGGAAATACCTGAGCGCGAAATTTTTGGCTAGCAGAATAGGAGGTTTTTTCCCAATTCAGTTTCGTTTTTTGACGTTCGATTTCGATCTCTTTTTCTACCTCCTCCGCAGGGAAAGTTGCTTCCTGTAGTATTTCGCGAACAAGGGGAATCAAAGAATGAAAGTGCTTCGTTAACCCGTACACCGTGAAAGTGCCGTGGTCTAGGCTTGCCTGTATATCCCAGAAAGCCCCGAAAAAATCAAAAGCCTGGTGAATTTCTTGTGCGGAATGAGATGAGGTTCCGCGTTTCATGAGTGAAGCTGTCATACCTGCCAATCCCGCCAATGGGCTATGAATGGCGCCTGCCTTCGTACTTAATTCAAATTTAAAAACTTCCTGTTCTCCTGCTGAGATCACCCATACTTCGATACCATTGGCTAACGTATATTTGGCTGGTTTTGGGAATAAAACTTTGTCTACCGGATAGGCGGCAGGGGCAATGCGACGGTCTAACATATTATTTCACAGGCTGATTAATGCCCGCTATGAGCGTTAATCGTAAGGTATTTGCTAAAGGACTGCCTTGACCACTTGGAACCAGGTATGCAAAATCTAATCCGTATTTTTGATCCATTTTAAAGCCAAGGCCAAAAGTGAAATACTTCCGATTTCCCTTCATTTCGCTCTCGTGAAAATAGCCTGTTCTCAAGGCAAAAGAATTATTAAATAAATATTCTGCGCCTACAGAGGTGGTCACCTCTTTGATCTCTTCACTTATTCCATCTGGAGCATCAACTAAGGATCCGAATATTCCTCCAATGGCTGAAACGGTAGCAGGGTCTGTTCCCACGATTTTTCCATTTTCAAAGGCTGGTGGCGTAGGAACCATTAACTTGTTGAAGTCTACGGTGAAAGTAAGCTTGTTTAATTCGTCAATATCGTGTGTTGCAGCCATACCCATTCGTAAATTAGTGGGGATAAAGTTCTTCTCTGAACCACCATAAGTTACCTTACCTGAAATGTTTGAAAGCGTTAATGCATAACTGTAATTCCAAGGATTGGAGGTTTTGTTAGCATAAAACACAGAGATATCTGCAGCAACTGTTTCTGCGGGCTTTAACGCACTACTTACGCCGCCAGAACCTTGGTAATTTCCTAATAAATTTGAGTTGATATACTTTAAATTCATTCCTATTGATAGGGCTGCTGATAATTTTCTAGCATGCGAAATTCCCAAAGCAAACTCATTCGAATTGAAATTACCTGCACTCGTCCCGTTATCTAAAGTCGCTTGGAACATGCCTTGATCAAAGTAATCTATGAAAAAACCAAAAACTAAATTTTTCTTGCTTACCGTATATCCTGAGATATTATACAGTGCCATGTCATTTGTTATAGAGCGTAACCAAGGTGTGTATGAGAGCGAAAAACCCATCTTTTTTTCTGTTGTTGCAAGTTTAGCTGTGTTCCAATGTATTGCATTAGCATCTACCGATAAGGCTACCCCGGCATCTCCCATAGCAGCCGAACGAGCATCAGGAGCGACATTTAGGAACATTAAGGTAGGTGTGGGAATACGTCCTGCATTGATTTGGCCGGATACTAGGCTGGTTGATTGCGCATGTGCAAAAATTCCAATGGTAATCAGTAATAGGGTTAGTAGTTGTCTCATGTGCTATTTAATATTTCCTATTCGTCCTGAAAAAAGTGCGAATGGGGCTCCTGTATCGTAATTAATTTCTAATTGGTAGTAGTTAATATAATCTAATTGGTTTTTCTCCGAAGGACTCCAATCTATAGAGAAAGTTTGGTTAGCAGAATCACTTCCTGGAACTATCCCAGTTCTCTCTAAAATTTGTTTCCCTAAGATACTATAAATTTTCAGTTTGTAGACGTAGCTCGTCCATCGTTTATCTTGTAAAAAAGAAAATGTACTTCGCTCGGTCATCGGGTTCGGGTAGATGCTGAGTTCCCCATTCTCTTTCTTAGAGGCAGATACTGTGAATTCAAACGATAAATTTCCCGAGTTCGTATGTACGTCAAAACAATTTACTAAAATTTTATATTTCCCGGGGGCAAGTGACTCAAAAGGAAAGGTAATGGAGCCTTTATTACTTGAATTTAAGGCAGGTACAAAAAGCTTCGATAGGGGAAATAAAAGGGTATCATTGACTGAGAAATAGGCTTTTTCTCCTTTAGGTCCAATAAAACGAAGTGAACTAGCGTCCCGTATGTTTAATTGCAAAATCGGATTAGGAGAGGTCGCTGAAATATCTGCCTCATTCAGTAAGGTAGCTTCTATAATGGGGGCATTTGATTCTTTGGTTTCCCCACTAGGTTTTAATACACTTTTCATTCCTCCGCCATAGGTAGT
>CAILUB010000269.1 GCA_903837305.1 uncultured Cytophagaceae bacterium | reverse complement strand
TGAAATATTTGAGAAATTTCGTGTAATTTTGTCCTGCAAATAAGGGCACTCATTCAACACCCGGTTCAAATTATTTGCTATGCTTGATTCCACCAAATTTCTTTTTGAAGCCTTAACGTACGACGACGTACTTTTGCTTCCCGCTTATTCCGAGGTTTTGCCCCGCGAAGTAAGTACTTCCTCTCGCCTTACGCGTAACATTTGGTTAAACATTCCGATTGTTTCTGCTGCTATGGACACCGTTACGGAAGCCGATTTAGCGATCGCCTTGGCGCAAGAAGGTGGCATCGGAATCATCCACAAGAACATGACGATTGCGCAGCAAGCTGCTCAAGTTCGGAAGGTAAAGCGTTCTGAGTCAGGCATGATCATCGATCCTGTGACCTTGAAAGACAACTCTACTTTAGGTGATGCACAACGCATCATGAAGGAATTCAAGATCGGAGGTATCCCAGTGATTGATAACGATGGTCGCTTGGTGGGAATTTTGACGAACCGTGATTTACGTTTCCAAAAGCAAACCGCCCGTCCTGTGAATGAGATCATGACGAAGGATAATTTGATTACGGCCAAAGAAGGAATCAGCATGGAAGAGGCCGAAAGCATTTTGCAAGAATACAAAATCGAAAAATTACCGATCATCGACCAGAATGGAAAGTTGATTGGTTTAATTACTTACAAGGATATATTAAAACGCAAGTCACACCCTTTGGCATCGAAAGATTCCCTAGGCCGCCTTCGCGTAGGTGCCGCCGTAGGTGTAACGCCTGATTTATTAGACCGCGTGCAAGCCTTAGTGCAAGTAGGCGTCGATGTTATCAGTATCGATACCGCGCACGGTCACTCGAAAGGTGTTATTGATGCCTTGAAATCAGTAAAGAAAGCATTCCCTACCTTGGATGTGATCGTGGGTAACATCGCGACAGGCGATGCGGCTGTTGCCTTAGCGGAAGCAGGAGCAGATGCGGTGAAAGTGGGTGTAGGTCCAGGAAGTATTTGCACCACCCGTATCATTGCAGGTGTGGGTATGCCGCAATTGACAGCCGTTTATGAAGCGGCCAAAGCTTTACAAAAATACGATGTCCCAGTCATTGCTGACGGAGGTATTCGCTATTCAGGTGATGTGGCCAAAGCCATCGCAGGCGGCGCTAGCACCGTTATGATCGGTTCCCTATTAGCAGGAACAGACGAAGCACCAGGTGAGATGATCATTTTGGAAGGACGTAAATTCAAATCATACCGCGGAATGGGCTCTTTAGAGGCTATGGAAGACGGATCGAAAGACCGCTATTTCCAAGACGCGGAAGACGATATCAAAAAGTTAGTTCCGGAAGGAATCGTAGGTCGCGTACCGTTTAAAGGTTCGGTAACAGAAATTTTATACCAAATGGTCGGTGGACTAAAAGCCGGAATGGGCTACTGCGGAGCTTCATCGATTGAAGCCATGCAACAAGCGAAGTTCGTGAAAATCACGTCAGCCGGTGTGAAAGAAAGTCACCCACACGATGTGAGCATCTCGAAAGAAGCGCCTAACTATTCGGCGAAATAAGATTTTAGCTTATTCATAGAAAAAGCCTCGTTCATCGCGAGGCTTTTTTTATTTATAATTCTGAACCGTATCCACAAAACACTGGACCTTATCTGGGTCAATGTCCGGATAAACTCCATGACCAAGATTAGCAATGTAACGCTGCGTCCCAAATTGGTCAATCATCTTCTTAGTCTCCGCTTCCACCGTCTTGAAATCACCATATAAGGCACAAGGATCTAAATTTCCTTGTAAAGTCTTGTTAGGCCCTACTAAGCGACGAGATTCTGCAATATCCATATTCCAATCCAAACCAATCGTCGCACAATTAAGTGCAGCCATTTCCTCGCGAGCGAAGAAAGCGCCTTTGGCAAAAAGTGTCACCGGAACTTCCGTCACTGCATCACAAATTTGCTTTAAATAAGGAGTTGAAAACACCGAATACTGCGCTGGCGATAAAATTCCCGCCCATGAATCAAAAATTTGGACCAAATTAGCCCCAGCCGTAACCTGTGCTTTCAAATACGAAATCGTAGAATCCGTAATCTTTTGCAACAAAGCGTGCGCTAACTCAGGCTCGGCATATAACATCTTTTTGGCCTGCGAAAAAGTCTTCGACCCTTTTCCCTCCACCATATAACAGAAAATCGTGAACGGCGCACCAGCAAAACCAATCAAAGGCACCTTGCCAGCCAACTCCTTCTTCACGATCTTAATCGCATCTAACACATACTTCAAATCCTGTTCCGGATTCGCGTCCCGAATCTTCGCCAAATCCGCTTTCGACCGAATCACCTCCGGAAAAACCGGACCCTTCTGCTCCTCCATCACATACGGTAAACCCATCGCCTCCGGCACCACCAAAATATCCGAAAAGATAATCGCCGCATCCACACCAAAACGCGTCACCGGCTGAATCGTCACCTCCGCCGCCATTTCTGGATGCGTCGCTAGACCAATAAATGAACCCGCTTTCGCCCTTACAGCTCTATATTCTGGTAAAATCCTCCCCGCCTGACGCATCACCCAAACCGGAATTCGCTCCACAGGCAGACCCTGTGCGGCACGAAGAAGTAGATCGTTTTGTAGTTTTTCCATATCTGGCACAAAGTTAAGGGAAAATAGTCCGAAGGGAAAGAGTCCGGAGGGAAAATAGTCCGAAGGCGATTAGTCCGGAGGACCTGAGTCCGGAGGGAAAGAGTCCGGAGTCCGAGGGGAATTAGAGATACTTTACTTCGTTCCGATTTAGCGACCGCGATAGACCATTTAACATTTTTGAAATTTCAATTAGTTGATTATTACATTCATTATATTCTTCGATTGAAATATAGTTCAATTTAAAGCCTAAATAATTCATAGACCTCACTTCACTTGCTGAACCTAACGCAATAAATAAAAACCTTTTAAACTCTTTGTCTGAACTTCGATCAAACCCCTCTGCAATATTATTAGCTATAGAAACTGAGGCTCTTTGAATTTGATTTTTAAATCCCCAATCAAGATTTTTTGCATACAATCTATATATTAAAAGAGATTGATTAATTGATTTTTGCCAAACAAGTAAATCTTCAAATCTAGTAACTCGCATAAATTTATTCCCTAAACGATTTTTAGATTATCTATTGTATCAGCA
Organism: uncultured Cytophagaceae bacterium; assembly: GCA_903837305.1. Taxonomy (GTDB): domain Bacteria; phylum Bacteroidota; class Bacteroidia; order Cytophagales; family Spirosomataceae; genus Aquirufa. The sequence continues at coordinate 948 of CAILUB010000269.1, read as the reverse complement.
ATCTGATAAACCCTTACGGACTCTTTCCCTCCGGACTCAGGTCCTCCGGACTTCGGACTCTTTCCCTTCGGACTATTTTCCTTACCTTTGTCCCTCATCATCACCCGCCCTATGGCTCAGATTAACGCTAAATTCGTTACCAGTAACACCGACTTTAAGAATTGCCCTCCGGCAAGATTTCCTGAATTTGCCTTTATTGGTCGCTCCAATGTGGGAAAATCATCGTTGATTAATTCGTTGACCTTTCACAAAGGTTTGGCGAAAACATCGCAGACACCTGGAAAAACGCAATTGATTAATCACTTTATCATTGATGAGAAGTGGTATTTAGTGGATTTACCGGGTTATGGTTTTGCCAAAGTCAGTAAGGAGAAAAGGAAGGAGTTTGAGAAAATGATCTTTGATTACTTGATTCATCGGGAGAATTTGACCTGTTTGTTTGTGTTAGTGGATATTCGTTTGAAGCCTCAGGCAGTGGATATTGAGTTTATGAGCCGCATGGTCGAGGATGAAATTCCGTTTTATATTGTGTTTACGAAAGCAGATAAATTGTCCCAAAAGCAAGTAAATGAGAGTGTTGAGGTGTATAAAAACTTCCTTTTAGACATGTGGGATGAACTGCCTCCCCTTTTTATTACATCGGCTGAGAAGCATGTGGGTCGGGAGGAAATTTTGGCCTCTATTAACGAATTAATTCAAACATCTCCTTACAGAATAGGGAAATAGTACTATTTTTGCCCCCATAACAAGCTAAATAACATGGATTTATTGAATGAAGTTTCCCATATCTCGGGAAAAATTGGATTATACAAAGTGTTAAAACCGACGCGTACGGGTGTGATTGTGGAGACTTTGGACGCCGCAAAACAAAAATCAGTGGTAGGTGGACAAACACGTATTTCTGTGTTAAAAGACATCTCATTGTATTTAGATGATCACCAAGATAGC
>CAILUB010000268.1 GCA_903837305.1 uncultured Cytophagaceae bacterium | reverse complement strand
TGTTGTGTACTCATTAGTTTGGTAATTTGGGGTTAAAGAATTATTTTTTAATAAAACTTGTAGAAAATGCGGCGATCGTAGTTTTCATAGTTTTGACTTTCGCTTTCCTTTTCAGTAAAGGCAAAAGTAATAGAATTCTAATATAATTTTCATCCTTTAAATAATCATTGTAGGGTTCCTAGCAGGTCACAGAAATAGGACTATTGTACTAATCTGATATTTTCTTCAATTTATCGAAAGAATTAGAGTACTATTTTGGGATTATTAAATTAAAAAAAAATCAAAAAAAAATTAAATAATGCGGAGAATTTCCTGATTTAACCTAATTATTTGGCTTAAATTTGGCAGATAAAATATCCTGCATGATCGATTCACCATTCAATCCAAAAGGTCCTAGAGCTTCCACTCGAAGCAAGGATAATATGAGCTTGAAAGAAGCAATCGAATCCCTTTTGCGTGTATATAAGTTGCAGAATAAATTCGACGAGACCTATATCGTGGCACATTGGGAAGAAATTATGGGTAAACCAATCGCTGCTAGAACAACCAAGATTTATATAAAGGATAAAAAACTATTTCTAGGAATCGATTCCGCCCCCTTAAAGAAAGAGCTTTTGATGGCGAAACAGAAAATGATTGAGCTATTGAATAAAACCGCTCAGCAGGACATCATCATTGAGGTTGTTTTCCTTTAAATAGATCCCAAGCTAACCAGATCCAAACACCGAATAAAGGTAATATCATCAGGGCAAGCGGATTGATAAATTCATTCCTTATATAGGCTGGGAATAGATCAGTGGGTGTAAAACTTGAAATGAATAAAGTAAAGATCAACATTGCCCAGCGTTCTTTCGTTTTTTCTCCTAAAACAAACCAAATTCCTACGGCTGGGAAAGCCATTAACAAGGTGGGTGATTCAGTTCCTGTACTTGCTAACACAATATATAAAAGCACGGACGCCAATATACGGAGTCTAAATTCAGGATCAGACCATTTCTTTGTTTGGAAAAACAAAAATGCATTTAGTACCATGGATGGAATGATAAACCAGGCATTCGAGATATTCGGGTCGCCTGTCCAGCGGCGCATCATTCCCATGACACAAAGATCTGTACGAATATTTTGTATATTTTCATTTAATTCATTTTTGTGTGCTAAAATACCCATCCAATCGCGGTAAGTAGATAGACCATAATTGAATCCTCCAAGAATCAAAGGGGTAAATCCAATCAAAAACATCCAGAAAACGAAGTAGGCGGCGAAACGGAGGCGATCTTTGGCAAAAAAGAAAAAAGCTAATCCAACCACACCGTATAATTTAATATAGATCCCTAAAACGATCCAAAGCGTTGCCCAGAAATAATTTTTTTTCTCTACGCAGATATAGGACCAAATGATTAAGGCCAAACATAGCGCGTGAAATTGGGTATTCAACAGGGCTGTTATGGATGAATTCAACACAATCCAGGTGATGGCTGCACGCTTGTTTTCCACTAGGGGTAGATGCCATAGAGATACAAAAAGGACTAACGAATTCAATACATTCCATAAAATTAGACTAGGCCCATCACTCAAAAAAGAAAACGGGGCCATCAAAATGGCGAAAATCGGACCGTATAAATAGAGATCAAAGTACTCCTTAGGGTATTCTAAATACAAGGGCATCCGATGAATGAAATGCCCAAAACTTGCCTTGAATATCTGGAAATTATTGTAATGAGAACTTACTGCGCTTAAAAGAAACTGCTTAGCACCTGTGACTAAACCCGCCAAAACCCAGATTACCAGTAAGGTGGATTTCTTATTCATCATTTTTTACCATTTTTGCCATCGTTGTAAACTCTCCCTCCCCTTTCATCAGATGTAAAAAAGAGCGCAATTTATCACGTAAAGGTCCATTATGACCTCTTTTCACATGTGCAGGCAAGGGATATTTACTTAAATCAGCAAACTCCCACGGGTGAAGATAGATGTTCAAAAAGCCCTGTTTGCGCAAGGTTCGTTTCGCTAAAATAGCATAAATCCACAGCGGAAAGTTCTTAAAAGCAAGCCAAAAAAGTGGAATACGTAGCCAAGGGCTCACCGATGCAGGCACATTCCATAAGCCTTTTTCAAAAAAGGGTTTCGTCGGTTGGTCTCGATGATCATAGCGCCCTGGTATCCAGGTGGGATTTAAGGAAGAATGGTAGCTATAACCTGCCTTCAAAATCTCGCCTTCTTCCACATATTGCATTCGTGCCATTCGGAAGCCTTTCACTGGTTTTCCGCTCAATTTTTCCAATAAATCCTTGGAGTTTTTAAGGTCTGTTGATGCATCAAAATGCCCGTGAAAATAACCGTGAGAAGCTAATTCGTGCATCGGATTGAGCGATTTAATCCATTCAGGGTTATTTTCTGCGTAAACTCCGGTACAAAAAATAGTGACTGGAACACCGGCCTCCTCAACGATCTGCATAAAATACGCTACACCTTCTCTAGAAATAGCCAGCTGCTCCTCTAAAGGAATCGTAAAGCCGTATTCCAAAGGAATATCGCATTCCTCCACATCCAGCGTGATCAGAATTGGGTTCATTTTTCGTGTTTTCATCGGTCGCCGCTAAATAAGATGGAGGTAAAATTGACTAACTCGGTCAAAATCGTCCTAGCCCGCATAGTCGAAAACACAATTCCCTCTCTTGCTTGAACATAAATCCATTGAATCCGAATTGTCGGATTTTTAGAGGCCAAAACTAAAAATTCCATATCAAAAAGAAAGGCAGAAATTTGAGTTTTCAAGAAAACCTCCTTTCCCTTTTGATTAAATCCTTTCAAGCCTGATTGCGTGTCTTTCACTTTCAATTGTGGGAAAAACAAATAGTTCATCAGCTTCAGCGAAAGAGAAAATACCTTGCGTCTCAAGGGTAATTGATCATAATATTGCTCGTCGCGTACCCCCACTACAATATCAGCGGCATCCGAAGAAAGTAGGCGATACATCTCCACTGCATTTTCTATCAAATAAGGATAGTCCGCATCTGTATAAATGACCCATTTACCGGTGGTTAGGCGAACAGCATCGCGTAATGCGCCTCCTTTTCCCTGATTCACTTCAGAATCGATATACGTAAATCCGCTCATTTTTTCAGATAATAAACGTATATCCGCTGGGCGAATCCCGGATTTACTTCCATCATTCACTAAATACATCTGAATGCTCGTCCCCGCCGGAATTGCGTCTGTAAATAAGGTATAATAGTGTAGTAATTCCTCCGCCCAGCCCGGATGCGGGTTGTAAATGGGATGTACAAGATTTAAATCTGCAGGTGCGATAGGAAAGAATTTTTACAATATTACGAAATTTAGCCCTTGAGGATCCTAAAAAAAAGCAGATATTTACGCTATGACCCAGATCATCCCCCCGTATTTAAAGCCTGGCGACGAAGTTGCCATTTTATCCCCTGCCTCTTTCCCTCCTACGGAAAATTGGAAACAGGGTGTCGAGGTGCTCGAAAGCTGGGGGCTTCGGGTGCGAAATGCGCCTAATTACTTGTCTCGTCATTTTGGCTTAGGCGGCACGGATGAGGAACGTTTATCGGATTTACAGCAAATGCTGGACGATCCTTCGATTAAGGCCATATTCCCGATTCGAGGTGGATATGGGTCGTCCCGTTTATTAGATTCATTGAATTTTTCGGGCTTTAAATCGAATCCCAAATGGATCGTTGGTTTCTCTGACATTACTGCCCTCTTATGTGAGGTTGATCGCTTAGGTTTTGCCAGTATTCACGGTCCTATGCCTCATAATTTTTGCCAAAAAGGCGGAGAATCCGCCTTGCAAAACTTGTATACCGCGCTATTTGAGGGTGTGGTTTCTGTATCAGCTCCGGCGCACCCTTTGAACCGCTTAGGTGAGGCCTCCGCGGAGATCATTGGCGGAAATTTATCGCTTTTATGCCACTTAGTGGGCTCCCCCACTTTCGGATCGACGGACGGTAAAATCTTATTTATTGAAGAAGTGGGTGAACGATTATACCATGTAGATCGAATGCTTTTGCAATTAAAACGCGCTGGCTTTTTCCAAAACTTAGCGGGCCTCATCGTGGGCGGCTTTACAGATTGCCAAGAAGCGAGTTTAACGATTGGAAAAACAGCTTTTGAGTTAGTGGCCGAACATACTTTGGGAACTTCATACCCTATTGCATTCGATTTTCCAGCGGGCCATATTCCTACTAACCAGCCATTGGTTTTTGGTGTAAAAACCAGGTTCTTGGTAAATTCTCAAGGTACTCAGTTAACTGATATTTAATACGGTTCTTTCCCCCTAACATTGTGTCTTAAACGACCACTATGTTAGCAAAGACTTTTGGCAGTGCCCTCGTAGGCATTCACGCCTCCATTATCACCATTGAAACCCACGTAGGACAAGGATCCAAATGTTATCTGGTGGGTCTTCCCGATTCCACCATTAAAGAATCCATTCAACGCGTCGAATCCGCCATTAAGCAAATCGGTTATTTTTTTCCCCGTAGAAAAGTAGTAATCAACCTTGCCCCAGCAGACATTCGCAAAGAAGGCTCCGGCTACGACCTCCCCATTGCCTTGGGATTATTGCAAGCGTCTGAACAGACAAAAATGATCGGACTTGCCGACTATTTAATTATGGGAGAACTTTCCTTAACAGGAGAAATTCGTCCCATTAAAGGTGCCCTTTCTATGGCAATCGAGGCCAAAAAACAAGGCATCAAATCCCTCATTCTTCCTCGAGAAAATGCTGTAGAGGCCGCCTTGATAGATGGTTTGGACATTTATGGAATGGTCAATTTACGCGATACCATTCGATTCTTGCATGGAAGAAAACAAGCAACGGTGAAAGCACCTAGCACTTTGCAAGTTAATCTACCGTATGAAGACGATTTCTCCCAAATAAAAGGCCAAGAAAAAGCCAAACGAGCGATTGAAATTGCTGTGGCTGGTGGGCACAACCTGATACTAGTGGGTCCTCCTGGTTCAGGTAAAACAATGATGGCAAAACGTATTCCATCCATCATGCCTCCGATGAACCTCAGCGAGATCATCGAAACAACCCAAATTCACTCTATCGTGGGAAAGCTAAGTTCAGAAAATCCACTGATTACCGAAAGACCATTTCGTGCCCTGCACCACAGTATATCTGCTCCTGCATTAATAGGTGGGCGGACGAATCCACAACCTGGAGAAATTTCACTAGCCCACCAAGGAGTATTGTTCCTTGATGAACTCCCAGAATTTCAACGGCACGTTTTAGAGCTATTAAGACAGCCTTTAGAGGAACGAAAAGTTCCCATCTCTCGCGCACACGGAACAGTGGAATTCCCGGCAAATTTTCTATTGATCTCTGCCATGAACCCCTGCCCCTGTGGTTACTTTCATCACCCAGATAAACCATGCACCTGCAAACCTTTTCAAGTAGATCGCTACCTCCATCGTATTTCTGGGCCCTTATTAGATCGAATCGATATGCACCTAGAAGTATTCCCCTTAAAATACACCGAAATGTTTAATGAACAGGCAAGTGAAACAAGTGCTCTTATTCGAGAACGCATAATTAAAGCTAGGAATACGCAAAAGGATCGCTTTGTTGATTTGGCGAAAATTCAAACAAATGCCGAAATGAATTCTGAGCAAGTCAAACAAGTTTGTGTGCTTGATCCCTCTTCTACCACTCTTCTTCAAACCGCTATAGAAAAACTGCAGTTGTCCGCAAGAGCTCACGATCGAATTTTAAAAATGGCGAGAACCATTGCAGACCTAGCTTATTCGTCTTCAATACAGACGAAACACGTAGCTGAGGCCATCACCTACCGAAATTTAGATCGTGAAAATTGGTCAGGCTAATTGCGTTTTTCTTGGAAAAGGCCTACATTTAAAGTGATAATTCAAAATTACCTATGAGAAAATTGACCCTTGGAATATTAGCACTGTCTGTGACCCTTTTCGCTAGTTCATTTACTCCTGTGGAAGGAGAGGAAGAATGGAAAGAAGTTTTCAAAAAAATTAAAGAGGAAGTAGAGCTGCACTCTAAAGCGTATAGCACTTTAGGAGATGCATGCAAGACCATAGGACATAGATTAACCGGAAGTGAAAAGGGGAAAAAAGCGGAAGAATATGCCTTTCGCTTACTTAAGGAATACGGTTTCAAGGATACAAAGTTTCAAGGATTTCAAGTTGAAGCCTGGGCTCGCGATACAGTCACATTATCCATTGCCCCCCCTAAATCAGATGATTTCAGAGAAGTGCCCGTGGTATCTTTGGCAATGACGCCCGTTGATGCAAACATAAAAGGAACCATAGTGGACCTCGGTAATGGCCTTGATGCCGATTACATTGGCAAAGACGTGAAAGGCAAAGTCGTATTAGCAAACATTGGCCTTTTAGAGGCTGCAGCAGGAACAAAAAATTTACACCGCTCTGAAAAGACCGCTTTAGCGATTCAACACGGAGCCATGGGAGTCATATTTGTAAATACCGTCAAAGGTCAGGTGTTATTAACGGGTACGGCTTCCGTTACCGGAAATTTAATTTCGATTCCAGCGGTTTGTATTTCCTTAGAAAATGGGACAGAGATCAGAAATTGGATGAAAGACCAACCCGGTCTTTTGAGTTTAATTGAAATGCATAATGTAAGCAAACCGATTAAAGCTCGAAACGTAGTAGCCACCCTAAAAGGAACAAGCACGAAATTAAGGAAAGAGAAAATCATCATCGGTGGACACCTAGATTCTTGGGATTTAGCGACTGGTGCGATTGACAATGGAATTGGCTCATTCTCCGTGTTAGACGTAGCAAGAACCTTTAAAGCGTTAGGATTAAGTAGCAAGCGCACGATTGAATTCGTTGCCTTTATGGGAGAGGAAGAAGGATTATTAGGTTCTAAGGCTTATGTGGAACGGGCTAAAAAACTAGGAGAACTGGATGAAATAGTATATATGATTAATCTAGATATGACCAATAATGTCCGTGGTTTTAATGGTGGTGGTCGTGATGAAATGATGCCGATTTTGAAATCTATTGGAGATCAAATCAAGGCAATTGATGGAGCTTTTGGCAATCAATTAGTAAATGCTCCAGGTTTGCATTCCGACAACCAGACTTTCCTGATGGAAGGAATTCCAGCGGCCGATCCGATGGGAAGCTTAACTCGCAGTGTGTTAGATTGCTACCATGCAAATTGTGATGATTTCAGCTTAGTGAATAAAAATGAGATGGAGAATACGGTGAAATACACTTCCATGCTTCTGTATGCGCTAGGCAATCTAGAACAAATTCCTGCTAAGAAATTAGACTTCTATTCTACAAAAGAATTCTTCATAAAGCACAACCTGCGCCATGAGTTAGAATTAGGAAACGAATGGCGTTGGGGGAATTAAAATATTAGCAGAATTCTATTATTTTTACGTCTTAGAAAATTTTAATTGACCTATGAGTAGCCAAAATCCTTCCTTTTTTAACCATCAAATCGAAGTAGTACCTGAAACATCTTTCAAATCTATCATCAAGGTGATTGGAATTGGGGGTGGCGGATCCAATGCGGTGAAGCACATGGACAACCTAAAAATCAAAGGGGCTGATTTGATCATTTGCAATACGGATTCTCAGGCTTTGGCTTCGAATTCAGTACGCACGAAGATTAAATTAGGCGAACAAGGTTTAGGAGCTGGAACGGATCCAGAGGTAGGAAAACAGGCCGCTCAAGAAAGTCAAGAGAAGATCAAAGCAGTTCTTTCGAACGAAACTAAAATGGTTTTCATCACCGCAGGTATGGGTGGTGGAACGGGTACTGGGGCTGCACCAGTCGTAGCAGAAATCGCTAGAGACCGCGATTTATTAACGGTGGCGGTTGTTTCATTCCCCTATAATTGGGAAGGAAAAGAGAAAATCCAATATGCTAGAGACGGAATTGAAGAACTAAAGGCGTATTGCGATACGGTTTTGGTGATCATGAACGATAAAATATCAGAACACTATAAGGATTTAGCGGTAAAACACGCCTTTGCAAAAGCAGATGACGTATTAGCAAAAGCGGTAAAATCAGTGGTAGATGTCATTGCTAAACCAGGCGATATCAACACGGACTTTATGGACGTGAAAAAGGTGTTAACCAATGCTGGCCAGGCAATGATGAGTTCAGCTTTAGGTAAGGGTGAAGAAAGGGCAAAGGCAGCTATCGTCGAGGCTTTGAACTCTCCTCTATTGAATTCACAAGAAATCAAAGGGGCTAAACGCATCTTAGTGACCGTATCTACAAGCAGCGAAAAGGATTTGTTGATTTGGGAAAAAGATGCGATTATCGAATACCTAAATGAGCGAATAGATGCGCAGGCAGATATGGTAAAATTCGGATTCTCAACGGATGAAGAATTGGGTGACGATTTATATTTAACAGTTATCGCTGCCGGTTTTGAGCAAGATTCGAGTGGAATGGATGGCGGAATGCGTAAAATGGTGAAAAAAGCCGCTCCTGTATTCTTGAATCCTGGCGATAGCGTTGAATTAGATGGCGAAATAGAATCCGCTACACCAGCATCTGCAGATTCAGAAGAAGCACGTTTTGCTTTGATGATTGAGCAATTCAAAAACGGTAGCGTTTCTGATTCAGAATTTAAAATCCCTACATTTAGACGGACCGAAGTAGGATTGTATGACATTTCGACTATGCCAGAAAAGGCATGGCAAACGACAGATTTATTTGCTGAATAAGTCTTGAATTTTAAGGATAGCCGCTCGAATGATTTCTTCACTCGAGTAGGCTACCTCGAACTCAGAGATCTCCGCCACTCCACCCATTGAAATCCCTGGACGTCTGTATTCCATTTGTGAATTTCGCGTTGTTCTCGCACTGAGGTGAATGGCATCCACTCCGATTTGAACGAATTCTAAACAATTTATCGGATTCACACCACTACCGGCCATAATTTGAATTCGTCCTTTAGAGGCCGCTACTAATTCGGCTAGATTCTCTATTCCATCCAAAGCTTTATTTTTTCCTCCCGATGTTAATATCCGATTAAACCCAAGCGCTATTAATTCCTCCATCACTTGAATCGGATCTCTGGATACGTCAATTGCTCGGTGACAAGTCAGCTCCCGGTCACCTGCTATTTCTCGAAACTCTCGCATAAATTCGACATCCAAATCACCATTGGGTTTTAACGCCCCCACCACGATTCCATGCACCCCTTGCGCAATTAAGGAACGAGCCTCTGCCAGCATTGTTTGCTTTTCGGAGTCGTCGTAAACAAAATCCCCTCCTCGAGGACGAACCATCGCATGAATCTCTAGCGTAGTCAAGTTTAGCGCTTGTTCCACTAACCCAGCACTTGGTGTAGTTCCACCTTCCCAAGGGGAAGCACAAAGTTCCACCCGTTGTGCCCCCGCTCGATCTGCTGCGAGACAAGAAAATAAAGAATAAGCACAGACTTCTACTGAAACAGGGGTCGATGGTAGCATAAAAGCGGGGTTAAATCAAGGTTTTGATAATTAATGAAAATTTAAAAAATAAATCTTTCATAAATACATTTTTATTTTACTTTTGCACTTAGGAAGGGTTTAGATTTAACAAAAACCTCCGTGTATTTAGAAATAAAAATTAGCTATAAATTATGTATTGGACACTAGAACTTGCCTCCTACTTAGAAGACGCTCCTTGGCCAGCGTCAAAAGATGAATTAATTGACTTCGCAATCCGTACCGGATCTCCTTTGGAAGTAGTAGAAAACTTACAAGAATTAGAGGATGATGGTCAACCATTCGAAAGTATTGAAGAAATTTGGCCGGATTATCCGACAAAAGACGACTTCTTCTTTAATGAAGATGAATATTAAAATTAAGAGGCGAAAGCCTCTTTTTTTGTGGCCTGCAGTTTCTTCGCTAAGGATTCATCTCGTAAGGAAACACCCCAGCGACGTGCCAAAACGTCCTCCCATTTTTCCGCCATTTCGTGCTTCTTTAAGTATTCCAATTCCCCGTTAAGATAGGGTTCGCCTGGTAACAAACGATCCGCTCCATAAGCATACACTTCCCCTGCCGCAGGCCCATAAAGCTCACTTAGGTGTGCGACTATATCATCTGGAACACCGGAAGGTAACTCCAATGAAGCGAGAGAGACAAGCGAATGGTCTTTTGTCAAACAAGGTTTAGCTGCACTATGCAAAACTTCCTTTTCCAATACATCCAATGTATCTGAGGCCATTACGCGATAAGTCGTCCACTTGCCGCCCATAATACTGACTAGTTTAGACCGCCCGTCCACTTCCACCTCGTGATCGCGTACTAAAGATTTAGTATCCGTATTCATCGCTGAATCGAGCTGGACTTGCAAGAGGGGTCTTTGGCCTACAAATGTGGCACTGATATCACTCAAAGTTGCTTTCTTCGCCGAATACCGGTTAAAATAGGAAATCAGATATTCCCTTTCTACATCCAAAATAACGGGGCTCTCCGATAAAGTATCCGGATCATCGGTCGTCCCTACCAGCACTGAACCGCGCCAAGGAATCACAAAAATAACCCGACCGTCATCCGTTTTAGGAATCAATAAGGCGGTTTCTCCTTGCCAAAACTCAATAGGCAATACGATATGTGCCCCTCGACTCACCTTCATTCGAGGTTTCAAACGTGGATTTGCGAGCTCCCGAACTGAATCCGTAAAGGGCCCCGTGGCATTTACAACCGCTTTCACCGGAATTATGTAGGTGGTTTCTGACCTAAGGTCAGTGAAAAGTACTTTCTTTATTTTTAGACTCTTAGTACTTAATTCGAATGAATCCAAACGCGCGTAATTCAAAACACACGCACCCAAACGCTCTGCCTCTTTTAAAATCGCTAGGGCATAACGTGCATCATTCAATTGACCATCATAATACAACACACCACCTCTCAAATGATGAGATTCAATGGAAGGAAATTCAGATTGTATTTCTTTTTTACTTAGTCCTCGGCTAGATTTCAGGTTCGTACTGCCGGAGATTTTATCATATAACCACATCCCGATTCGATAGTACCAGCGTTCCCAGCGCGTATAGCAAGGGGTTAATAAACCGAGTGGATGGGCTAAATGGGGGGCATTTTGAAGTAAGGTCTTGCGTTCGTGTAAGGCTTTATAGACCATTTTGAATTGATGCCAATCCAAATTCCGAACCGCTTGCTCTAAGTAGCGTACGCCCCCATGGACTAGTTTAGTCGATTTAGAGGAAGTTTGGCTAGCAAAATCTCCCTTTTCAATTAAGAGCACTTTATAACCACGCAAGATGGCATCTAGCGCAACTCCAGCACCTGTCGCACCTCCTCCTATGATACAAATATCAAAAGACTCATGGAGTTTAAGGAGTTGGTCAGGGCGATTAAAGGACATATAGGTTTATTTACCCCAAATTTGAAAAATAAAATGCAAAAGATTCCATTTAAATGGATAAAAATGAAAGAGATTTTATAATTTTGCAGTCCTTTGGCACCTATAACAATCTGCCAAGCGAATTAATGACCCTTATGGCAAAGAAAGAAAAAGTAGAATCGATTGAAATTATTGAGAGCCCAGAAGCGCTTCAGCAAGAAGTTTCTAAAGTCACTGAATTAGTAGACAAAAATAAAACGAGCGTTGCAACAATCCTTGGAGTTGTAGTTCTGGCTGTTGCGGCTTATTTCGGATACCAATGGTATTCCAATACACAAGACGCAGAAGGCGAAAAGAAGTTATATAAAGCGGTTTACGCCTTTGAATCAGATTCTTTAGCGGCTGCAGCAAAAGATTTAGCGAAAGTATCAGATGAGTTTGGTGGAAATACACAAAACTTAGCTGATCTATATTTAGGTATTACCTTATTAAAGCAAGGTAAATTTGATCAGTCAATCGAGAAATTGAAAAACTTCTCAAGCTCGGATTTATTAGTTCAAGCACGTGCTTACTCGTTAATCGGGGATGCGTATTCAGAAAAGAAATCTTTCGCTGATGCCATCGATTACTATAAGAAAGCAGCGGAGCATAAGCCGAACAAATTCTTTACTCCTACCTATTTGTTAAAATTAGCGAACGCTTACGAAGCAAATAAACAAGTGAAAGAAGCAGTAGATACGTATTCCATCATCGTAGAGAAATACGGTCAATCGGCTGAATCGATCCCTGCGAAGAAATACAAAGCGATCTTAGAAAGCTCTATCTCTGAATAATTTTTAGAACAGATTATAGGATGAGGGATAAGAGCTTGAGCTTTTATCCCTTGTTTTTTTAACCCCCTTTTATGTCTTCAGCATTAAAAAACTTAAGCGATTTTACAACGGATAATCTACCGGATGTCTCGGGTAAAACCTTTGCCATCGTCGTATCTGAATGGAATACCGACGTGACCCACGCCTTGTATACTGGGGCATACGATACGCTATTGAAGTACGGGGCAAAAGAAGAAAATATAATAAGTGCCAAAGTACCTGGTAGCTTTGAATTAAGCCTGGGTGCCCAGAAGATGGCGCAGCAGGCGAATATCGATGCGGTCATTTGCCTAGGCTGCGTCATTCAAGGAGAAACGAGACACTTTGATTTCATCTGCCAAGCAGTAGCGGATGGGATTACGAATGTGAGTTTGAAGTTTGACAAGCCGGTGATTTTTGGGGTATTAACACCTAATACGCAAGAACAAGCGATGGATCGCGCAGGCGGAAAACATGGAAATAAAGGCGATGAGGCGGCCATTACTGCCATCAAAATGTTAGGAATATAATACGAGAACATATGCAAGTTTGGAAATTTGGAGGTACTTCCGTAGGGAAACCCGAGAGAATGAAATCGATCCGTCAATTAATTACGGAAGATGGCCAACCCAAAATCGTGGTACTTTCTGCCCTTTCTGGCAGCACGAATACCCTGTTATCAATTTCAGAATCCTTAAATGCGGGTAATCCGTCAGAAGCAAAGGCGAAAGCAAGCGAACTGCGCGCGCATTACGATCAATTCTTAACCGAATTATATAGCACTCCTGCGGGTCTTGGTCAAGGCCAAGCGATTGTAGCGAAAGAATTTGAATTCATTGATAGCCTAATCGCTACTTCTCCATACACGGTGAAGCAGGAAAAGGAAATGGTCGCTTTAGGCGAATTGCTTTCCACCCAAATTTTTGAAGCGTTTTTGCAAGAAGAGGGCATCAGCTCCGCTTTGTTGCCAGCCTTGGATTTCATGGTGATCGACGAAGACAATGAACCCATTTTAAAGGTTATCGAACAAAAACTAGCGGCAGTTTTAGCTCCCGTAAAGGATAAGCAAATCTTTGTTACGCAAGGTTTCATCTGCCGCAACCCAGCTGGTGAAGTGGATAACTTGAAGCGTGGTGGATCGGATTATACAGCATCGCTTATTGGAGGTGCGATTCAGGCGGAGGAAGTCCAGATTTGGACGGACATCGATGGAATGCATAATAACGATCCACGTATTGTGAAGAACACGTTTCCTATCCGCGAGCTTTCGTTCGCTGAGGCGGCAGAATTAGCGTATTTTGGCGCTAAGATTCTACACCCGAGCACCATTACCCCAGCGAAATTAAAAGGCGTTCCAGTACGGTTGAAGAACACGATGGAGCCGAGTGCTTTTGGAACTTTGATATCAGAAAAATCGACTGATGTAGAAATCAAAGCGATCGCCGCGAAGGATAATATTACTGCGATATACATTCACTCGACACGTATGTTGAATGCCTATGGCTTCTTGAAACGCGTATTTGAAGTGTTTGAAAAATACAAAACGCCGGTGGATATGATCACGACTTCAGAAGTTTCTGTCAGTGTGACCATCGACCAAACGACGCATTTAGATGCGATCATGAGTGAATTACGTGAATTTGCAGAATTAGAAGATCCAGATATGAACCAGGTGATTATCTGCATCGTGGGTAATTTCTGGGCAGATAAAGAGGGCATTGCCATTAAGGTATTAGAAGCGATCAAGAAAATTCCTATTCGAATGATTTCATACGGCGCTTCGGAGCACAACATCTCTTTATTAGTGGATGCTTCCCACAAGAATGACGCATTAAACGCATTAAACGAAGGACTTTTCTAAAAACCGAGCTATGTTAACCTTACCCTTTATTCGCGCGAATCAAGAAACCACGATCGCCGGTTTACAAAAGAAGCATGTTGCCAATGCTGCGGAAATCGTCGCGAAATTGATCGCACAAGATGATCAACGCAAAGCTCTTTTGCAACAAGCTGAATCCGCTTTAGAGAAATCAAACGCAGCAGCGAAAGAAATCGGGGCTTTAATGCAATCCGGCCAAAAAGAATTAGCCGAAGGCAAGCGTGCAGAGACCGCAGCACTAAAAGCATCGATTAAAGAAATGGAAGAAGCCGCTAAGGCAGCTGATAAAGAATTAACCGATTTATTAGTCACGCTTCCTAACCTTCCGCACAACTCTGTGCCACAAGGAAAAACGGCAGATGACAATGAAGTCGTTTTGACCTGGGGTTCTGTTCCAGTGCTCCCAGCAGACGCAGAGCCACACTGGGATTTGATCAAGAAATACGATATCATCGATTTCGATTTAGGCAATAAAATTACAGGGGCTGGATTCCCTGTGTACAAGGGAAAAGGGGCTCGTTTACAACGCGCATTAATTAATTTCTTTTTAGATGAGGCGATCAAGGCGGGTTATTATGAGATTCAACCTCCGATTTTGATTAATGAAGATTCGGGTTTTGGGACAGGACAATTGCCGGATAAAGAAGGCCAAATGTATGTCACTAAAGAGGAAGGCTTATTCTTAATTCCGACGGCTGAAGTGCCTATCACGAACTTATACCGTGATGTCATCGTCAATGAGAAAGAATTACCGATTAAAAACGTGGGCCACACGCCTTGTTTCCGTCGCGAAGCAGGATCTTGGGGTGCACACGTGCGTGGCTTGAACCGCTTGCATCAATTTGATAAGATCGAGATCGTTCAAATCCACAAACCAGAAAACTCGTATGCGGCTCTAGAAGAAATGTCGCTACACGTTCAGGGATTACTTCAAAAACTAGGATTGCACTACCGTGTCTTGCGTCTATGCGGTGGAGATATGGGATTTGCTTCGGCCTTGACCTATGACATGGAAGCTTGGTCAGGCGCCCAAAACCGTTGGTTAGAGGTAAGTTCAGTAAGTAACTTCGAAACCTTCCAAGCGAATCGCTTGAAGTTGAGAACGAAAATCGATGGAAAATCGATCTTATGCCATACATTAAATGGATCGGCTTTAGCCTTACCACGCATCGTAGCTTCTATCTTAGAAAACAACCAAGGTCCAGATGGAATCAAGATTCCAGAAGTTCTAGTTCCTTATACCGGCTTTACACACATCAACTAAAGCCCCTCTACACTCAATCGGAAGCCCTCGCCGTGCAGATTCAAAAGCTGGACGCGAGGGTCTTCTTTTAGCATCTTACGCAGCTTGGTCATGTACACATCCATGCTTCTCGCGTTGAAATAGGTATCGTCTCCCCAAATCAATTTCAAAGCATAACTGCGACTCACCGGTCGACCCAGATTCTCGCACAAAAGCTTCATTAATTCGTTCTCTTTAGGTGTAAACTTCAATTCTGTTTCTCCGATGCTCAAACGCATTTTACCCGGAGTGTAAGTGTAATTTCCTAAGGCTATTTCGTCCGCTAAACTAGGCACAGACTTATCTGAATGACTTCTGCGCAGAATAGCCTCCATTCGAGCTACCAACACCTCCATGGAGAATGGCTTCGTCAAATAATCATCTGCCCCTACTTTGAAGCCATGCAAGGTGTCTTCCTCCATCGATTTCGCCGTCAAGAAAATGATGGGTACTTGTTGATGGTTTGCTCTGATGTCTTTAGCCAAAGAAAAACCATCTTTCTTAGGCATCATCACATCTAAAAGGCATAAATCAAAGGATCCTTTTACGAAAAGATCAAGCGCTTCGTCCCCATTTTGGGCCCAGGAAACAGCATATCCTTTCTTTTTCAAGAATTCGGTTAATAACAATCCCAAATTAGGATCATCCTCCGCAACTAAAATTTCCGGCGTTTTAGACATAGGGCAAATAGATTTCAAATGTACTTCCTTCTCCTAATTTACTTTTTACAGTCACTTTCCCTTCGTGGGCTTCGACTATTTTTCTCACATAGCTTAGTCCTAAACCGAAGCCCTTCACATTGTGTACATTCCCAGTAGGCACCCGGTAAAAGGCATCAAAAATATTGTTTAGCGCTTCTTTCGGCATTCCCATTCCATGATCTTTCACAGCTATTAAAATGCCTTGATCCTGCGGACGGGCTTCGATTTCGACTTGAGGATTGGAGGGGCTATACTTCACCGCGTTATCTAATAAATTATTTAATACATTGGAAATATGTACCTCATCGAGTGAAATAGAGGCTGGTAAATCCGCTATATGTAAGGTTAAGCTTCCATTTACAGAATCAAGCAATGGCCCATTTATCTCGGCTACATGATGTATTAAGGCTGCCAAATCTACAGACTTGCGTTTGAGCGTGATCTCTTCTCGTTCCATTTGGGCAGTCTGCAAAACGCGTTCCACCTGCTGTCCTAAGCGGGTATTCTCTTCTTTAATAATGCCCAAATAACGCAACATCGACTCATTTTTACCCGGCTTCAATTCCTCTTGTAACAACTGAGTAGCTAAGGAAATCGAGGTGATAGGCGTCTTAAACTCGTGCGTCATGTTATTGATGAAATCATTCTTCACTGTGGCTAGTTTCTTTTGACGTAAAATGGTCAAAACCGCAAAATAAAAACAACCGATCATCACGAGCAATAACAAACCTGACCCGGCTAAACTAAGACCCATCGTTTGCCAAATAAAGGCAGCACTATCTGGAAAATAAATTTTCAGGACGTTTTTAGATGGATGAAGATCATTTGGAAATAAATCCGCTTCAAATACTTTCTTTTGGTCCTTAATTTCAGGAGATGAGGTGTAAATCCATGATTTAGGCGAATTTTGAATGCCAAAAGAATAGTCTAGTGAAACTCCTTTATCATGCAATTCTTTTTGAATCAAACTATCTAAGTAGGCAGGTTGAAGACGTTGAAGAATCGGCCTTTCCTTGAATAAAAAGTCAGAAAATACCTCTTTCGCTAGCTGAGTTTTCTTCAAAACCTTCTCTAAATCTGCCCGCTCAGATTTCTCTTTTTCCAGTTTTTTCAATGACTGAGAATTTTTATCCTCTTGACTCGGATTCTGACGATCAGGTCGACGTCTCATTTTTAGCAGCGCTTTCATTTGTTCCCGCTTAAACATCCGATTCATAGCCGCCTGCGCCTTTAGGCGTTGACGCGTATCTTCCGGATCTTCATCTACCGTATATTCTTCCGTTACCTCAGCCAGTTGCCCATTAGGTAACATGAATGATTTCTGAACAAATACGACTTGTTGCTGGGGAGGTAACAGGATAGGATGCTCTTCCGCAGAGGCACTTTCCGTTACAGGAAAGGGCTTAACCTTCTTTTTAGGTTTAATAGGAGGATTTGCAGCTATGGCATCGAGCTTTTTTTGGCGCTCAGCAATGACCAAAATTTCCTGTTTTTCAAGCTTTCTTACTACTTGCTCAAGACTGTTACGGACGTCTTTGGC
>CAILUB010000267.1 GCA_903837305.1 uncultured Cytophagaceae bacterium | reverse complement strand
TTTCACCAAACTGTAAAGTTGGACTGCGGAACTCACCACATAATTTTCAAATCGATTTAAATATTCTAATCCCAGAATCACGTTTTTTTCTTTGGCATGATCCGCCACGGCTAACATACTTTCCTTCGACCAATCTAATTCTTGTTGGGTAGGTGCCGCGCCCGAAAACACCGCTAGTGCAGAATGAAAGGGGCCGGACAGGTAGGATGCACCTAAATAAGCGGTAATGTCTACGGCCTTTTTAAGAAAATCTACTCCTTTTTGACGTACTGCAGGGTCTGAAGAAATGGTGTTCATATCCGCACCTAAAAAGGTAACAGTGAAAACGGTTAATCCCAGGCGATCTATTTCCGCTTTCCAAGGTTTCCAATATTCCTGATCTACCACAAAAATGGGTATCTCAACGCCTTCATAACCCACTTCTTTGATATAGGCTAAATGCTGGATGATAGATTCATTCATGTCTGGTCCATAGACCAACGTGTTCATTGCAATCGGGTATTTCATTGTATGACTATTTTGAGTTGACCATTCCTCTGTAAGGAACATTAATAGCTAATTTACCTGCCCAGGTCTGTGGCACTTTCAGGCCTAATTCCCAATGGACGGCATTGACAATAAGTCGCTGAAAAGATTCCACTGAAAAATCCTCCGGATGTCCCATCGTGGTAAAAAATACTTTCCCTTTGTATTGATTTTCCCATGTCCAGGCGATGGGTTGATCTACTGCTGTCTTATCGGGATTCACCGCTTTGCCCATCAGTAACCACTCCGTTCCCTTCGCTGGATAATCAGGCAAAACACGGTAAAGCCATGATCTCACATGAAAGGTAGGATCTACGCCCGTTAAAATTGGGTGCTTTGCCTTTTCTGGAATGACCGTGGCATCCGTACTTGCATTGTGACCATAATGAGTATGTTGGGAGGGTCCGCCCCAGCCGGGAGGGGCTCCGAAAGCTCTTTCGGCAAAGCCATTATAAGCGACTAATGGATCTGTTTTTGGATAATTAAACGCGTGTGTGCTTGTCCTAAATCCCATGATGGGCTTACCAGATTGTAAGTAGGCTTCTATGTGAGCCACTTGATCAGCTGGGAGTAGGCGCCAGCGAAGAAAAAATACGGCCAAATCTGCCTCTGCTAATATTTCTAAACCGGGTATGTCTTTCTCCGCGTTTTGATCTGGAAACGATTTTAACACCTTCGTCCGAAAGCCATATTGTTTTTCCAAAACCGCTGCTAGTAGGGGAAGCGTGCTCTCCCCTGAGTATTCATGGTCACCACAAACAAAAACCACCAGGGGTTTCTTCGCTTTTATAGGGTCAGGTTCACGCGAAAAACTTGGCACAAATGCTGATAAAATAAGTACAACTGTAAGAAAAATAGGAAGTAGTTTTTTCATGGTTATTTTTCGATAGGGTGTTCTGATAATAGCATATTGGCATTATATAAATCCTGTTTACTAGCAATTTTAGCGCGTACTTCCTTTACTTTTTCCGGGTCGATAGGCGCGGCTTTATTCCCAAATGAATTTCGAATATAGGTAAGAACTGACGCAATCTCTTTATCAGACATTAAGCCGCCATAAGGGGTCATGGGAACCTGACCGGCATATTTAACGCCATTCAATTCCATAGGCCCCATTATTCCTTTGATCACTAATTTAATTAAGCGTTCCTGATTTCCTGTCACCCAAATAGAATTGGATAAGGGAGGAAAACCAGACGAAGGAAGTCCTTTCCCGTTGGTCTGATGGCAGGTAGTACAATAACCGTCTTTCGAATACAATTTTTGGCCGGCAGTATACAAGTCTAAATCTTTCCCTTTTAGCGTTGAAATTAAAGCCGTTTCTTTATTTTTAACCACGTTCACCCCACTCGCATGAGCGACGGCTATTTCATATGGTTTATCCATCCAAGGGTCTAACGGGTGTTTTTTTGCCAAAGCTAACAGGGGTAAAGCGGTTTGTTTCGGTAACCAAGAGGCAGCTACAAATGCCTCCATTCGAACACGCCCGTGTTTATCTTCCACTGCTTTTGCTAATAGCGCCGCTTGATTTTTCACTTGATGACCTGTGTAGCGCAAGACGCGAACGGCTGCGGCACGAACATGATAATCTTTTGATTGCAGTAACTGGTTGAGTAGTTTTTGGTCTACCTTATTTAATCCCCACGAAACCCAAAGCGCCTCTAATACATGGTGCTCATAATCGGCATCCCTTTTATCCAGCTTAGCCACCCATGCCGTAATTTTAGGCAATACCTCAGCAGCCTTACGGCCACGTAATTCTCTGCGCACCCGGTACCTCGTTCTGTATTCAGGCAATTTTAAATTATCCAATAACTGATCGATAGATGCCCCATAAACTTTAGCAGGTGTCACTAAGGGCCTTGAAGGATACGTTACGCGGTACACACGGCCGTGGGTGTGATCGCGCAAAGGATCTCTGGCACTATGCTGCATGTGACCAATTAAAATATTGTGCCAGTCGATCACATAAAGTGAGCCGTCGGGAGCAAATTCCATGTCAACCAGGCGGAAATTACGATCTTCGCCCACGATCAAATCTTGGCGGTGCTTTGATTTATATCCGGTACCATCATCGGTTAATTGGTGTTGCTTCATTCCCAAAAATCCAATGGTATTATTGATTAGAAAATCCCCTTGCACATTGTCAGGAAAATGACGACTTGATACAAACTCTAAACCGGAGGTAGGTCGAACTAAATGTTTTTCTTCCACTAAGGTAAATGAATTGTGCCCTCTTTCTCCGTAGCGATTTTTAGTGGACCCGGGCATCATCCAGCGAACGTCTGGTCCAGAGGTTTCTGCAAAAAAGTTTTGACCCCATTTGTCAAAGGCAATTCCCCATGGATTAGGGATTGACAACTGAGCTACCCGCTCCAAATGATGCCTAGCAGGATTGTAACGCATAAAACCCCCATTCGTTGCGCGAACAGTACCGTAGGGTGTTTCTACATTTGTGTGTAAAAATACGCCTTCTCCCATGTAAATAGCGCCTGATTCGTCTGTCACAAATGCAGAGATCTCATGGTGCGTATCGTGGTCATCAAAACCACTTAAAATGACTTCCTTCGAATCCGCCCGATCATCCCCATTCGTATCTTTCAATAAAACCAAATTAGTTCCTTGGCTCACAAATACCCCAAATTCCGTGATTTCCATGCCCACCGGCACGTGTAAACCTTCGGCAAAAATCGTTTCCTTATCCGCTTTTCCATCCTGATTTGTATCTTCAAGAATGATGATTTTATCGTTAGGTTTCGGATCCCCCGGCTTGTAATGTGGATAAGAAGGCATACAAACCACCCAGAGTCGGCCCTTATTATCGAACGTCATTTGAACCGGTTTGGCCAAATTCGGGAATTCCTCTTCCGAAGCAAATAGCTCGATTTTATATCCTGGAGCTACTTTAATGGCATTTAATGCCTCCTCCCCATACAGGTATTTCAAGCTGCCGTTTTTATCCGGATTAAAATTCGTTTTTACGGGATCTAGCTTGCGCGTCTTGGCATCTGCAGCGGCCAGATCATACGGAAGCCCTTTGATTGCTGCTTGGATCGCAGCCTCCCGATTATCCGTCATTTGGCGAATTTTTTCAATCTCCCCAGGATAATTATCTTGACCAAATGGATTGTAACGGCGACCATACACGTGCACCCCATTAGGTATTTTAAAGTCAGTATGCCACATCCAGTTTTTCTCTGCAACGGCTGCATACACATCCGCTCTTTTGGATTCGATGGCCGTCGATTTTTTCCCAAACACTTGATCCGCAAGTAATAAGGCTAATTTTTTATACCCCGCATCATTTAATTGAAAACCGTCGATGGTCAAATCCTCCGCTGATTCTGCATACCATTTTTTGGAAGCATCAAACGCATTAATGAATAAAACATTATTCTTCTCACACACCTCTTTCATCGCCTGTGCGTACAAAGTAATGTTCGCATTCTGAACCGTTCCGTTAGGCAAATCAATTTTTGCGCTTAAATCTTCAAAAGCTGTAGGAGAAACAATGGCTAGTTGAGGGGCAGAAACCCCATTGTATTTTTGTGCCAAAGTGTGTTTGATGAATGCCTCCAATTCAGCCTTGTAGGTAGCAATTGCAGCCTTACCTTCATAAGATTCGCTATATCCAAAAAAACCGATGACAATATCCGTTTTTAAACGGCTCATCCATTGGTCATGTGTCTCTAGGTGGCCTTCACTTTGAGAAGGATTCGCAAATTCCGATTGGAATTTTTCCGCTCCCGGAAAAGCCCAAGGATTCATACGAGCCGAATGCGGCCGAAATCCAGGGGTATCTCCACCGTCGCACATGTTGCGAACCATCAAATTAAAGGAAGGATACCGAAGATGTAATTCTGTTTCAAAATGATCATAATTGATCATGCGGGAGCCCAAATTGCCGCCTACTAATGCGATCTTCGTATTTCCTTCAATCGCTAAAAAAGTAGGAGCTTTTGGCTGAAAGAAGCTAATCGTAAAAACGGAGATTACCGTAAGAATCAATCCGAGTTTTATTTTAGGGGACATTTTGAATGCTTTTTATAGGTAAATAGGTTTTTGGAAGTATAAACTAAAGAAAAAAATTAATTCG
>CAILUB010000266.1 GCA_903837305.1 uncultured Cytophagaceae bacterium | reverse complement strand
GTATTGCCAGGCGTTGAAGGTTTAATCCACGTGTCTGAGATGTCATGGTCTCAACACTTACGTAACCCACAAGATTTCTTGAAGGTAGGCGACGAAATGGAAGCAGTGGTGTTAACATTAGATCGTGCTGAGCGCAAGATGTCTTTAGGTATCAAGCAATTAACAGAGGATCCATGGACTAAGACTGATTTATTAGCGAAATACGCAATCGGTACGAAGCACAAAGGAACAGTTCGTAACTTAACTAACTTCGGCTTATTCTTAGAATTAGAAGAAGGAATCGACGGTTTAGTTCACGTTTCTGACTTGTCTTGGACGAAGAAAATCAAGCACCCATCTGAATTCGTTAAAGTAGGTGATTCTTTAGATGTTATCGTAATCGAATTAGACGCGGAAAACCGTCGTTTAGCTTTAGGTCACAAACAATTAGAGGAAAACCCTTGGGATACATTTGAAAGTGTGTTCACTTTAGGTTCAACTCAGAAAGCAACGATCATCTCTAAAAACGAGAAGTTCGGTGTTTTAGAATTGCCATACGGTATCGAAGGATTAGCTCCTTTGAAGCAGTTAACAAAGGCAGATGAGTCAGTAGCTGAGGTAGGGGAGGCGTTAGACTTCGTGGTAACAGAATTCCACAAAGAAGAGCGTAAGATCATCTTATCTCACACACGTACCTTCACTGCAGCTACGGCTGAAGAAGTAGCGGCTGATGCTGCTGCGGCAAAACCAGAGAAGAAGAAAGCAACTAAGTCTGCTGAGAAAACAGCGACTGTATCAGCTGAGAAATCGACTATGGGCGATATCGGTGCATTATCTGCTTTAAAAGAGCAAATGGAAGGCGCTGAGAGAGAACAAGCGATTAAAAAATTAGAGAAGAAATCCTCTAAAAAAGCTGAATAGAAGTATTCACCTGTTCTATACTGAGAGGGGTTAGCGAAAGCTGACCCCTTTTTTTTGTTTTTTGCTTTTTTTTTCCAAACTTACATCCCATCATTTAAACCTAACAACCATGAGTAACACTTCAAGACGGAACTTCCTGCAAAAAGCCGGATTAGCCGCAGCCAGTTTCTACATTGTACCGCGCCACGTGCTGGGCAAAGGGTATACTGCTCCTTCAGACAAATTAAACATCATGGGTGTCGGCGGTGGCGGAAAAGGCTACAGCGATATCATGAACTCATATAACAAAGGGGCAGAAAACATCGTCGCTATTGTCGATGTAGATGATCGTCAAATCGTACGAATCAAAAAAGACCTTCCTAAAGCAAACATTTACCGCGATTTCCGTGCAGCCTTAGATAAAGAAGGTAGCAATGTAGATGCGGTCATCGTTTCTACGCCTGATCATACCCACGCAACGATTGCGATGGAGGCGATGCGTCGTAAGAAACACGTATACGTTCAAAAACCCTTAACTCACGATATCTACGAGGCGCGTCTTTTAGGCGAGAAAGCGAGAGAGATGAAAGTCGTGACGCAAATGGGTAACCAAGGTTCATCAGGTGACGGTGTTCGTCAAATGATGGAGTGGTTCGATGGTGGTGCGATTGGAAAAGTGAAAGAAGTGTATGTTTGGACGAATCGTCCCGTATGGCCACAAGGAATCGCTTACCCTGCTGCTGGATCTCCAGCACCGGCAGAGTTAGATTGGGATCTTTGGTTAGGACCTGCGAAATACAGAGAATATAACCCCGCTTTACTTCCATTCAAATGGAGAGGATGGTGGGATTATGGTACAGGTGCCTTAGGCGATATGGGATGTCACTTATTAGACCCTCCTTTCAAAGTATTAGGTATCCGTGATGCAATCGATGTAGAATGTTCGGTAGGTTCTGTATTCTTGCAAGATTGGACACCAGAATACATTCCAGAAGGATGCCCTCCTAGTTCGATGGTGACTTTACACTATGGTCCTTCGAAGAAAAATAATTCCCCAGTGAAATTGACTTGGTTTGACGGTGGTCTTCGGGCACCGCATCCAGATGGAATTCCATCTTCGGAAGTAATTGGTGATCCAGATGGTTCAAATGGTGTGATTTTAATCGGTACAAAAGGTATCATGACCTGCGGAACGTATGGTATGTATCCTAAAGTATTTAAAAACGGAAAGCGCGTAGATGAATCAGAACTTCCTAAAGCAAGCTTAGCGCGTGTGAAAGGCGGGGATAACGGTCACAATACCCAATGGGTAGAGGCTTGTAAGGCTGGTTTCGGTAATATGGAAGTAAGTTCTCCATTTGATTACGCGGCTCCATTTACAGAATCTGTTTTAATGGGTAATATTGCCATTCGTTCTTACATGTTACGTGAAGGTGATGGTCGTAATGCAAAATTTGTAGGTCGCCAAAAACTGGAGTGGGATGCAGCTAACATGCGCATCACAAACTTCGATGCGGCAAACCAATTCGTACGACGCGAATACCGCAACGGCTGGACTCTTTAAAAGCCATTCGATAATTAGATTAGAAAAGACGGGATGCTCTCCCGTCTTTTTTTTATTTTTGTGCTATGAATTTTAGCGCATCCACTCCTGTTTCTGAAGTTTTCGCACAAGTCGAAGCTTACATCCTTTCCCAAGGTTATACGATAATTGACAAAGACCACAACCGCCCTTGGGGAGGTTTCTTTGTTTTAGACGAATCGCAAGCAGCAAAATTCGCAGCGCAATTCTTCCCACAGCTTTCAATGGACGCTATTCAAATCACGCAGAAGCTAAGCCCTAAGTTTTTAGTGGTGGCGCCTGAGAAGCGTTTGTCTTGGCAGTACCATTTCCGTAGAGCAGAAGTTTGGACGGTGAATGCAGGTCCTGTGGGAGTGGTCATTTCGGAAACGAATGAGCAGTCTGCCCCGGGTATTTATCAAGAGAAAGAGTTAATCACTTTGCCCACAGGTACTCGACATCGTTTAGTCGGTTTAGACAATTGGGGTGTGGTGACAGAGATCTGGCAACATACCGATGTGGAGCATCCCTCGGATGAATCCGATATCGTCCGCTTGCAGGATGATTTTGGCCGTTAATCAAATTTAATAGACCGGTCATCTAAAAATAATACAAGAAAACTTTTTAGTCTCTAAAAGTTTCCATAGTTTTGCTTCTCAATTAATCAATGGGTTAAGCAAATGAAATCGCGTATTCTAGAAAAAGGAACTCAATTATTCTTCCGCTACGGTGTAAAGACCGTCACGATGGATGCGATTGCGAGCGAATTAGGGATTTCGAAAAAAACGATTTATCAACATTTCCCGGATAAAGATTCGATGGTATTCGAAGTCGTGCAAGCATTCATTATTCAGGATGATATGAAGTGGGATGAACTCGATAGACTCTACCCCAATGTGATCGAAAAGATTTTCAAGTCATTCGAAATGACGAAGGATTTGTTTATGCAGATGAATCCGCGTCTACTATATGAGATTCAAAAATACTTCCCGAATGCTTATCAACTTTTCGCCGAACATGGCGAAAAATGCATTCATAAAAATTTGATCGCTGACTTTAAGAAAGGTGCCCAGTTCGGCTATTTTAGAAATGACATTGATTTCGAATTATTAGCCCGCTTGCGAATGGCCGAAGTCGATTTAGCCTTCAACCCTAATTTTTATCCTAACAACAAATTATCCTTGTATGATACGCAGCTAACGCTGATGGATATTTTCATGCGAGGTATTTTGACCGAAAAAGGTTTAACACTTTATACATCTTACCAAAACAATTTAAAATGATGATCCGCCTAAGAAAAATCTATGCCGGTCTATTTTTACTGACCTCTCTGGCCGCCACTGCGCAGACCTACAGCCTAAAGCAAGCGGTAGACTATGCGATCACGCACCAGGTTCAAGTGAAAAATAGCCAAATCGACTTGCAGAATGCAGGTGCGAAAGTGAACGAAATAAGAGCCATGGGTCTGCCACAAGTGAATGGTTCCGTGTCTTTAACGAACAATATCGTCTTACAGCGTGCGTTCATTCCAGCTAAATTATTTAATCCGGCAGCGGCAGAGGGAGAATTAATCGCAGCGAAATTCGGTGTGGATAATTCTGGATTCGCAAACGTGGGGTTAAGTCAATTGGTTTTTGACGGATCTTATCTATTAGGCTTAAAGGCTTCCTCCGTATACAAGGATTT
Source organism: uncultured Cytophagaceae bacterium (assembly GCA_903837305.1). Classification (GTDB taxonomy): domain Bacteria; phylum Bacteroidota; class Bacteroidia; order Cytophagales; family Spirosomataceae; genus Aquirufa. The sequence goes on along the minus strand of CAILUB010000266.1, from coordinate 27,052 downwards.
AGCCGTTAAATCACTAACGCAATCGAAGCAGCAAGTGGCTGAGAATGTGACGAAGGCTTATTATGGAATTTTGGTCAACGAAAAACGCCAAGGACTTTTAGCTTTGAATGTAGCTCGTTTAGATACCTTGTTAAAGGAGACGCGTGAGCTGAACAAGCAAGGATTTGTGGAAAAGATTGACGTACAGCGTCTAGATGTGCAAGCAAATAACCTTCGTACAGAATTAGAAAATGTGAATCGCTTGCAAGAACTAAGCTATTCTTTGTTAAAATTCCAAATGGGCTTCCCGATGGAAGAGCCTATTCGCTTAAGCGAAAGCTTAGAAAAGGTGGAATTAGCCACGTTTAATACAAACGCAGCAGGGGATTTCAATTATGCAAACCGCATCGAATATTCCATCTTGCAAACGCAGGAAAACTTAGCAGAACTAGATTTAAAGAGTATTAAGGCGGGTTATTTGCCTCGTTTAGTAATGAACGCAAACTACGGTTATAATGCGGGTGCGAATGCTTTTGGTGATTTGTTAACCAAACAATGGTTCGACAACGCGGCCATCTCAGTAGCATTACAGATCCCTATTTTTGACGGTTATTCAAAAAAATACAAAGCCATTCAATCGGCTAACAATTTGCAAAAGGTTCGCCAGTCTTACGGTTTATTAAAATCGTCCATCGACTTGCAACGTTCTCAGGCGAGCATTACGATGAAGAACGCTTTGGAATCCATGAAAGAACAAAAAGCGAACCTAGATTTAGCGAATGAGATTTCTCGTGTGACGCGCGTAAAATACCAACAAGGGGTGGGTTCAAACTTAGAAGTTTTGAACGCAGAGTCATCCATCAAAGAATCACAAGCAAACTACTTTACGGCACTTTACAATGCCTTAGTAGCTAAAGTTGAATTAGAAAAAGCAAACGGTACACTATACATAGACTAAGAGAAACATGAAAAAAATAGCCATCCTCCTAAGTGGAATCATTTTATTCGCAGCCTGCGGATCAAAGGACAAGAAGCAAGAATTAGCTGACTTAAAGACCCAGGAAAAAGAAATCCAGGCGAAAATCGCTGCTTTAGAAAAAGAAGTAGGTAAGCCTACGGATCAAGCGGTAGCGAAAGTTATCGCGGTAAGCGTGAGTCCTTTAGTGGCTCAAAATTTCCAGCACTTCGTAGAGGCGCAAGGAAATGTCGTAGCAGAAAACACGGTTTTAGTAAGCCCACAAACAGGTGGTGTGATTTTAACCTTGCCAGTAGTTGCAGGCCAATCAGTTTCAAAAGGACAATTGATTGCGACTTTGGACAACAACATCTTAAAAGAGTCATTAGAAGAAGTTCGCCAGCAATTATCGTTAGCGAAGACCATCTTTACGAAGCAAAAAGCGCTTTGGGATCAGCAAATCGGAACAGAGGTTCAATACTTGAGCGCGAAGTCGAACATGGAATCTTTGGAAAAAAGAATCGTAACCTTGAAAGCGCAATTAGGCTTATCACGCGTAACGGCTCCTATTGCTGGAACTATCGAATTAGTGCGCCAAAAAGCAGGCGAAATGGGTGCTCCAGGTGTCCCTATCGTTCAAATCGTCAACTTAGGCAACTTGAAAATCTCTGCTAAAATCGCTGATTCTTATGTAGGAACGGTGAAGCAGGGCGACGAGATCAACATCAAATTCCCTGATTTAAACAAGGAATTAAAGGCGCGCATCTCTTTAGTTTCTAAAATCGTTAATCCATTAACACGTACATTCGACATCGAAGCCCGCATCCCGAATGCAGGTGGCGAGTTAAAGCCGAACTTGTTAGCGGTGATTAACATTAACGATACATCGAAGAAAAACGCGATCGTTATTAGCGAAAATATCATCCAAAAGACCGAAAAAGGTAATCTTGTATATGTAGCGGTAGAAGAAAACGGTAAAAAAATAGCGCGTTCTCGCCTAGTTACGGTCGGATTAACCTACAATGGTCAAGCTGAGATCACAGAGGGATTAAAGGCAGGCGATTCACTTATTACACAAGGATTTCAAGATTTAGTGGATGGTACAGCCATCTCTTTCTAAGTAGAAAATGGAAAAAAATATCAAAAATGAGCAATTGCCAGAAGGCAAAGGCTTGATCTATAACATGGTGGGCTGGTTAGCCCAAAACCGCACGACCGTTTACATCTTCACGTTCATCATTTTTGTGGCGGGGATGGGAATCTATTCGAGCTTACCTAAGGAACAATTCCCGGACATCGTGGTGCCACAAATGGTCATCCAAACGGTGTACGCTGGAACGACTCCCTCAGATATCGAAAACACGATCAACAAACCGATCGAAAAACAAATCAAATCAATCACGGGTGTAAAACGCGTGAAGTCGAACGCCTTGCAGGATGTTTCAGTCATTATTGTTGAATTCAACACCGATGTCTCCGTCCCTATCGCGAAGCAACGAACACAAGATGCGGTGGATAAAGCGATCGCAGATTTACCAAAAGACTTGACACGTGAGCCTTCTGTGGCTGAGGTCAACTTCTCCGAGTTTCCTATTATGAACATCAACATCGCGGGAGATTATCCACTCGACAAGTTGAAGAAATATGCGGAGGACTTGCAGGATGAAATCGAGGGCATGCCGGAAATTAACCGCGTAGACATCATCGGTGCATTGAAAAGAGAGATTCAAATCAACCTAGACTTGTATAAAATGCAGAGTTATGGTTTGACTTTCTATGATATTCAATCAGCTGTTCAAGGTGAGAACGTGAACATTTCGGGTGGTGATTTAGCCGTAGATGGCGTTCGTCGTTCCCTTCGGGTGACTGGTGAATTCAAAGCTGTGGAACAATTAGGCAATCTGATGATCGGTTCTTCTACAGGTGCTCGTGTCCGTTTAAAGGATGTGGCTGAGGTGATTGATAGCTACGAAGAGAAGCAAGACTTTGCCCGTTTGAATAACAAGTCCGTTATTACCTTGAACGTCATTAAGCGTGGAGGAGCTAACCTAATCGAGGCAGCAGACCGCATCGAAAAGACGATTGAAGAATACAAAGAAAATCGTTTCCCAGAAGGATTAACCGTAACTACCACGGCGGATCAATCAGAGCGTACGCGTGGCGATTTAGCAGATTTAATTAATACCGTTATTCTAGGTTTCCTTTTCGTGGTGATCGTATTGATGTTCTTCATGGGCGTTAGAGATGCGGTATTCGTCGGATTATCGGTGCCTTTGTCGGCTTTATTGACCTTCTTGTTTATGCCGTCATTAGACTTCAGCTTAAATACCATCGTTCTTTTTGGATTCCTTTTAGGACTTGGTATCGTGGTGGATGATGCGATTGTGGTGATCGAGAATGCCCACCGTTTGTTCAATAACTTCAAGAAATTGACCATTACGGAGTCCGTTAAATTAGCGGCTTCAGAAGTATTTATTCCGGTATTATCGGGTACGTTAACGACCATTTCTCCTTTCTTGCCCTTGCTTTTCTGGCCAGGTATCGTGGGCGAGTTTATGAAATACTTACCTATTACCTTAATCATTACGCTTTTTGCGTCGCTATTTGTGGCTTATGTCATGAACCCAGTGTTCGCGATTACGTTTATGAAACGACACGATGAAGAGGTGAACGATGTGAAGAACCCGAAATTCTCGGATATCCGTCGTACCGTATTTATCTTATTGAGTTTGGCGGTATTCGGTTATGTGATGGGCTTTGGCTTAGGCCACTTTGGCTTTGGAAACTTCTTCATTCTTTGCATTATTCTGTACGTGTTTAATCACTTTGTGATCACACCGAAATGGATTGTGCCATTCCAAGAGAAGACTTTACCAAACTTTAAAACCAATTACCGCAAGTTAATCTCGTGGGTTTTGATGGGGAAACGTCCGATTTATGCGACTATTTCTGCATTCGTTTTACTAATTGTAACGATCGCTCTAATGGGTGTGGTGAAGCCTAAGGTGGTTTTCTTCCCTTCAGGTGATCCGGATTACATTTATATTTATGCCAAAAATCCGATCGGAACCGATGCGGTCGTAACGGATTCCATGACGAAAATAATCGAGAAGCGCGTGTCTACTTTTATTCAAAAAGAGGGCTATGGAAAAATCGTCAACTCAGTCATTTCAAACGTGGGTAAAAATGCAGGGGATCCGATGCAGCCAGACCGTGGGCCTACACCTCACAAGAGTAAGGTGACAATTGCTTTCGAGAAATTGCAATTACGCGGTGGCATAAAGACGGGTGAGGTGTTGAGTAAGATTCAAGCAGATTTTGCCAAAAACCCTTTAGCCGGTGTCGAGCTTGCTATCGAACGCGAGAACAATGGCCCGCCGACAGGTAAGCCAATCTCGATCGAAATCGCGGGAGATGACTTCGTTGTTTTACAAGATTTAGAAAAAAAGGTACGTGGAGCCATCACAAAGGCTGGCATACAAGGTATACAAGAATTGAAGTCAGACTTAGTAACGAACAAGCCTGAAATCATCATCGATGTAAATCGCGAGAAAGCATCTCGCGAGGGCATTTCATCTGCACAGGTGGCGATGGCGGTGCGTACGGGTTTATTCGGCTCCGAAATCTCGAAATTCCGTGATGCGAAAGATGAATATCCTATCCAATTGCGTTTAAAAGGAGATTCTCGCAACCAAATCGAAAAATTATTGCAATTGAATATTACTTACCGCGATATGAACATGGGCGGCGCCTTGCGCCAAGTGCCATTGAATTCAATCGCCGATATTCGCTACGCAACCTCTTTCAGCCAGATTAATCGTAAAAACCAAGAGCGTGTCATAACCCTCGGTTCTGATGTGATTCAAGGCTATAACGCAAATGAAATCGTAGGGGAATTAACCAGCCTTTTCGAAGCAATCGAAGTACCACAAGGCTATACCATTCGCATGGGTGGAGAACAAGAGGACCAAAAAGAATCAGGTACCTTCCTAGGAATTGCCTTCCTTGCGGCTTTGGTGTTAATCTACTTAATCCTTGCTACGCAATTTAACTCTGCGGTGAAACCATTAATCATCTTCGCGACGATCTTGTTATCACTAATCGGGGTGTTATTAGGATTCATGGCTTTCGGTATGACTTTCTCTGTGATTATGTCCGGCGTAGGTATCATCGCCCTAGCGGGTATCGTCGTAAAGAATGGTATCCTTTTGATCGAGTTCATCGAGGAGCTTCGCTTCAAGCGTGGTTACGACTTGAAAGAGGCGATCATTGAAGGGGGTGGTATTCGTTTAACTCCAGTATTGTTGACGGCTTCGGCGGCAGTATTAGGCTTGATTCCTTTAGCATTAGGCTTAAGCATCGACTTCGTAACGCTATTCACGGAATTAAATCCACATATCTTCATCGGTTCTGATTCCGCGGTATTCTGGGGAATCTTAGCTTGGACGATCATCTTCGGATTAACGTTCTCAACCGTTTTAACCCTTATAATCGTTCCATGTATGTATTACATCTCGGAGCGTATCAAGCAGAAATGGTTTACAAAAGCAGTGTAAATTAGATTGGGTTCAAGAATGCAGAAACCCCTGGGCTAAGGTCTAGGGGTTTTTTGTTTTTGTAATGGGTAATGGTTTTGTTAAAGGTTTTAGCGTCTTATTTTGAGCTCGAATATAATGGCTTATCATTTTTTCATCCGAAGCGGAGAGGCTACCATTTCCGCCTATTTGGTCCACTTCTAAACGTATTTTTGTCGGTTTCATAGGTTAAGAATTAAAATACTGGTTAACTAATTTTTTAGCTGCATTCGTATTAATAATCATCCTCCTATTACCAAAGTGAAAAGCCCCAATGGACCTCTCGTAATGATCAATCAGTTGTTCTTTTGCAATGAAGGAAACATTGCCATCGTTACCGAAATGAAATGATTGTTTGCAAGCATAGGCAACTAGATTCCCTGCAACACCCAAAAACTGTTTTTGACTTCCTTTATTGAAAGAAGAACTTTCAAGTAGATGAATGTAAATATGATCAGGTTTTCGCTCGAAACAAATTAAACCTTGAATTAAATTCGGATTACTTTCGGTAACCAATTTATATACAAAATGGCTTTCTTGCTCCAATTCTAGCATCCAATCAAACTGCCAAATTAAACCTATTAAATCCGTAAATTTCAACGGTACGATCAGCGTGGCTTTACTTTGTCCCGTAGCAACTTCTTCAATCGACTTAGTTAGTTTATCGATGATAAAATCCGCCTCAACTAGTATTCTATTTCTCATTTTGAAAGGTAGAGATCTTTAAGGTCTGAATTTTACTGCTGTCCTTTTTTATAAGTTACATGATAATTGCATTTAAAGTCGTCATTCCCTAATTTACCCCTTCAAAATCAATACTATGAAAAAACTTCTTCTAATTCTTATTCTTCCCTTGCTAGCGGGTGCCCAAGATCGTCCCTATGGTAAAGTTTGGGCGACTCGCTCACAGGCCATTGCCCAAAACGGGATGGCCGCTACCTCGCATCCTCTTTCTACTCAGGCCGCACTTGATGTGCTGAAAGCCGGGGGAAATGCGATCGACGCTGCCATTGCCGCGAATGCGATGGAAGGCGTAGTGGAGCCACACGTGAATGGAATAGGTGGGGATTTGTTTGCCATTGTTTGGGATGCAAAAACAAAGAAATTATATGGGATCAATGGTTCTGGGAGATCTCCAAAATCACTGACATTAGCGGAGTTTAAAAAGCGTGGACTGACACACATTCCTTCGCTGGGTCCACTGCCTGTTAGTGTGCCAGGATGTGTGGATGCCTGGTTTGAATTACATAAGAAATTCGGTTCGATGCCGATGAATAAAGTGTTGGAAAAAGCGGTTTCCTATGCGCGCAATGGCTTCCCGGTGCATGGCGAATTTGCTTCCGCATTAGCGCGCGTACCTGCGGCTTATGGCAAGTTTCCGAACGTCGCTAACCATTATTATCCAAATGGGAAGCCCCCGGTAGAAGGAGATATTTTCAAGAACCCGAACTTAGCGAATACCTTAGAAAAACTAGGAAAAGAGGGACGTGATGCCTTTTATAAGGGCGATATGGCGCGGACGATGGACGCGTTTATGAAGAAGAATGGCGGATATTTGAGCTATGAGGATTTAGCTTCGCACACGTCCACTTGGGTCGAGCCGGTTTCGGTGAATTACCGTGGCTATGATGTGTGGGAATTGCCACCAAATAGCCAGGGGATCGCGGCTTTGCAGATGTTAACGATTTTAGAGGGCTATGATTTTTCCAAAATAAAACTGGGTTCTGCGGAGCACGTACACTTGTTTACAGAGGCCAAAAAACTAGCGTTCGAAGACCGCGCAAAATACTATGCAGATCCAGAGTTTGCTAAAATTCCGGTAGCGGAACTAATTTCGGAAGAGTACGGCGCGAAGCGCCGGGCGTTGATCAATCCGAATCGTGCGGGTCGCCATTACGAGGCGGGAAATCCAGCTTTGAAAGAGGGGGATACTATCTACTTGACTGTTGCGGATAAGGATGGCAATATGGTGTCGTTGATTCAGAGTAATTACAGAGGATTTGGATCGGGTATGATGCCGGATGGTTTAGGCTTCATGTTCCAAGATCGAGGCGAATTATACAACTTGAAAGAGGGCGAGAATAATACGTATGCGCCGGGTAAAAGACCATTCCAGACGATCATTCCGGCGTTTATGACGAAGGATGGACAGCCGGTGATGAGTTTTGGCGTGATGGGTGGCGCGTTCCAGCCAATGGGTCACGTGCAGATTGTGATGAACGTGGTGGACTTTGGCCTAAACGTACAAGAAGCAGGCGATTACCCTCGTATGAACCATGAAGGTTCTTCTGAACCAACGGGCGAAACGATGGAAACGACAGGCGGTATGATTACCCTAGAACACGGTTATCCGTATGAAGTCATTCGCGATTTATTGCAAAAAGGACACCAAGTTGGCTATATGAACGGCATCTATGGTGGCTACCAATGCATTAAATACGATCCGATTCGCAAGGTATATTATGGTGCGACAGAATCGAGAAAAGACGGTCAAGCAACAGGATATTAAGGATGTTTGCAAGCCGCATTTTCACGGGCCACGAATGGCTAGAAAACAAAGAAATTTCCGTAACGAATGGTCGCATTTCGGCTATTTCAGACGGACATGGCGTGGCATCTGAAAACTTCCTTGTTCCCGGTTTTATCGATTTACAAATCTATGGTGGCGGAGGCATCTTGTTCTCGAATCACCAGACAACAGAGTCGATTCAGGCTACTTTTGACGAGCACCACAAAACAGGCACGGTTGCGTTTCAAATTACGCTGAACTGCTCCCCTGCACAGACGATGTGGAAGGCGATCGACGCGTATAAAAACTATACAGGTCCCGGGTTAGTGGGATTGCATCTAGAAGGTCCCTTTTTTAATCCGGTCAGAAGAGGGGCTCATAATGAGGAATTTGTCCAAAAACCATCCATTGACTTTCTTGCGGAGCTTATCGAGCGTACGAAAGGAATTCCGACTTACTTGACAATCGCACCAGAAATGTTTAGCGCAGATGAACTTTCTTTATTGATGGGCAGTCACATTATGTGCTCTTTAGGACATAGCGACGCGACTTTTGAGCAGGCGATCGAGGCGGTCAATAATGGCGTTTCGCGCATTACCCACCTGTTTAATGCGATGTCACAATGGCAATCGCGCGCCCTAGGATTAGTGGGTGCTAGCTTTCAGTCGGAAGCGTGGACCAGCATTATTGCAGACGGTTTGCATTGCGATTATAAATCGCTGGAAATTGCCTACCGATTGAAGAAGGGTCGCCTATTTTTGATTACAGATGCGGTGACGAATGATACCTCTGGCCCCTATTCTTTTTTATCCCAAAATGGTCGTTTCACAAATGAGGCGGGGGTACTTTCGGGCTCTTCTTTAACAATGATCGAGGCAATTCAAAATTGCGTTAGGCAGGCGTCGATTCCGCTGGAAGAGGCGATTCGAATGGCGACCGTTTATCCGGCAGAAGTGGCAAAATTAACTGATTTAGGTAGCATTGAAGTAGGAAAACGTGCTTGCTTAGTTGAGCTGAATCCATCTTTAGAGGTGGTTCAGGTTTGGTACGATGGAAAAGCCTTATTAAATTAGGCCATGATTTCATTCCCTTCGAAGCAGCCACAAGTTCAGACGACGATTTTTACCAAAATGTCCGCGATGGCGCTCGAACATGGGGCCTTAAATCTTTCCCAAGGTTTTCCGGGTTTTGACTGCGCTCCAGCACTTCAAGAACTAGTGCAACATTATTCTAAAGGGCATAATCAATATGCCCCCATGGCCGGCGTTCCCGCTTTGCGTCAATCGCTTGCGGCGAAAACGTCCTCTTTTTATGAAATTCCAGTTGATGCAGATTCGGAGGTTACTATTGTTTCTGGCGCGACCGAAGCTATCTTTTCAGCTATTCATTGCTGCGTTTCGCCAGGAGATGAAGTCATCCTATTCGACCCGAGTTATGATGCGTATGACCCCATCGTTCGATTAGCTGGAGGTATTCCGATTCATATTCCGTTGAAAGCCTCAAACAATTTTGCCATTGATTGGTCTTCCGTTGCTGCGAAAATTACGCCTCGAACGAGAGCGATTATGGTCAATAGTCCGCATAATCCGACGGGGGCAGTTTGGTCTATGGCAGATTTAGATGCCTTTGCAGAAGTGGTCAAAGGGACCGACATTTTGATTGTATCCGACGAGGTATATGAGCACATCGTTTTTGATGGTGCGCAGCACGCGAGTGTTTTATTGCATCCAGAATTAGGCGCACGGAGTTTTGTGTGCGGGTCTTTTGGCAAAACCTACCACATCACGGGTTGGAAAATAGGTTATTGCATTGCCCCTTCGTTCTTGACATCTGAATTTAGAAAACTCCACCAGTGGGTCACATTTTCAAGCGCAACTCCCTTGCAATATGCCTTAGCAGATTACCTAAAAGAGCCTGCCCATTACCTCGGTTTATCAGATTTTTACCAAAAAAAGCGTGACCTTTTCGCCTCCCAATTCGCGGGAAGTGCCTGGAAAGTCCTACCGAGTGCCGGAAGTTTCTTCCAATGTCTTGATTATTCTGCCATCTCAAACGAGAAGGATGTGGATCTAGCGGATCGACTAACCCGCGAAATCAAAGTAGCCTCCATTCCTGTTTCCGTTTTCTATGAAACCGATCCAGGTGATAAAATCTTACGATTCTGCTTCGCGAAGGAGGATGATATGCTACTAGAGGCAGCAAAGCGCTTAGTAAAGCTGTCTTAAATTATCAGTTTATTGGTTATTTATAATCACCTCCGTTAATATCCAAAAAACAATCCTACATTTACCTCGGCCTTAGTGATCAAAAGGCACATCTGTTCCCCCCCTCATATTCTCCCCTATAAATTCCTTATTGGATTCCATAGGCTATTGCTAACCACTAGATGAATAATAAGGTATGTCGTTTTATCATAACTACATAGGAACGTTAACTATTCCTACAATAGAAAAAGAGGCGCTTTTAGATGCTAAAATGCTATCTGAGCACCACTTATATCTAAACTTGATTCATTACCTCTCACCTGCCTTCCCTCAGGTGACTCCGGCTCAAGTAGAAACCCTTTCATTAAGCAGTTACCTCTACTTCAGGTTTCTGATCAGTTTAGATCAATTGATTGATACCTCGCGTTTCTCTTTAGATGAAATGCGACTCGGATTTGAATTCTACGAAAAAGCCATGCGCGGGCTTGCCCTACTTTATCCGGAGAAGAGCCCCTTTTGGGAGCTCTTTAGCAACCTAAAAAAATCCTATTACGCTACGCTCGCGTCAGAAAAAAAAGGTTCGAGACAGAAAGGGGAAATCACCCAAGCAAATTTTCAGGAAATTGCAATAGGAAAGTCTTCGATGAGCTTTGCCGCTGTATTTGCACTCGAGTGCTTACAGGATTCGCAGACAAATCACGATCTATTGATTGACTGCATTAAACAACTCCACGTAGGCTTACAATATATAGATGATATCGATGACTTTAAAGTCGATTTCAAAGAGGGACAATGGACGTACCCTATGTATTTAACACAAGAATACTTAAAAGAAAATGGACTTATCGTTCAGGATCCTATTCTTCTACATAAGTATTTATATATATCAGGAATAGCACAAAAAAACATGAAATTAGCGGTAGCACATTTTGAAAAAAGTGCCCATTTGGCAGCTTCAGCAGGTCTTCCCTTATTTGTTAGCTTTCTAGAAAAACAAGTGAGTAAGTGTCAATTTCACTTACAAGAAATAGAGAATCTGTTCTTAAAAACACAGATGAAAGCAGAGAAAAGCTTTAAGTTGATGGAAGAAAACTCGCTACATTCGGCTATTCAGTCCGCCCTCAGCTACTTGGAGAATAACATCAATACCTCATTTGAATGGACTGATTTTCTAACATCTGCTGGTCAAAGTACCACATGGACCAGTTCCTATGTAGGAATGATGCTCGCCGAGGTAAACAGCGATCACCCCTTATTAAAATCCGTCCTAAAAAGAGTGAATTCACTGTCTTCTAACGCATTTAATGATTCCAGTATACCAGACGGTGATACGACTAGTTTCCTCCTTGGCTTTCAACAAACATGCGGAATTTATCTAGATCCGAATTTGATTTCTAAATGGCATGAATTCATGGACGAGGATGGCGGATGGGTCACCTACCGGGATCAAGAAGCCTTGCGCCTTAAACTCGAATTACCAGAAGATATCTCCCTTAAAGGCTGGACTAGTTCTCATGCCTGCGTTACTGCAGCTGCTGCTTATGTGTTAGCTAAGATCCCTTCCCTAAGATTGGACTATGAAATAAGCTGTCTGCATCTAGCAACGCTTTTGGAGAATAAAAACAGATGGCCCTCCTATTGGTGGACGAGCGACATCTATGCGACGTCCTTTGCCATGCAAGCATTATCGCATCATCCAGAATTTAAGCAAATATGTGAAGCTCCCGCACTTTGGCTGGTAGGGGAACAACATTCAAGTGGTTACTGGTCTAATCCAACGACAAATGAGTCTACAGCTATTTACACCGCAATGGCCATCAAGTCATTGATTGCCTATGATGCAACGAGCTTTCAAGATTCAATAGCCAAGGGAGTAGAGTGGTTGCTAACCCATCAAACACTAGATGGCAGCTGGGAAACAAATCGAATTTTAAGAATTCCGGCCACGGATGTGATGGATCCCTCTACTATTACACATTGGAGAAAAAGCTCCTTTGGGGTTAATTGTCTAGTAGATGATCACAACCGAGTTTTTACAACGAGCACCGTGTTAAATGCTTTGCATCTTTATTCAACTGCAACATGCTTCTAAGAGAAAACATACAAATAAAGCCTTTTGATGCAAGGCGAAATGTCCTTCAGGTAGATGAAAATAGGCATTTTTTACTGAATCAAGCGACTTCAGACTTAGTAGAAATTCTGTCCTCCACCACTAGTTTAGTGGAGGCGCATAAATCATTTAATACCGTATTTAACTATTCCCTTTCATATGGAGCTTTCACGGATTTAATTGATAAGAAATTAGGGGGCTATCGCATTTTAAAGAAGGATGCAGTCTCCCTAAAACCTGGCATCCAGAACACCTATTTAAAACTTAAACTCCCTTTACTTAGCGCAAGAATAGCACAGCTTTTATCAATACCACTTCAGCCTTTTTTCACACCTCGGGTATTTTGGTTTTCGATAGGGGGAATATCCTTGTTCTTAGTAGGTATGGTGCTTGGTTTCGCATGGCCAAAGATAAGCCAAGTCAATTACCTCACCTTCATGTTCTTGATTTACCCCACTATGCTTATCCACGAGCTAGGGCATATTGCGGCTTGTGCAAAAGCTAAGTTGAAACATGGCGGGATAGGTTTTGGGTTTTACTTCGTATTGCCGGTCATGTACGCTGAAATCACGAACATCTGGATGGGGAATAAGGAACAACGAATCATTGCAAACCTAGGAGGCATATTTGCTGAACTGCTTTATGCTGGTGTGCTGGGCATCATTTACCTTCTTTTTCAATCAGAGGTCTGCTTATTCGCCTGCATGTCAATTAGCACCTTTGTCCTTTGGGAGTTCAATCCATTCGTTCGTTTCGATGGCTATTGGTTGCTGTCCGATCTAACGAATACGCCGAACTTGGTAGTTAAATCCAAGCGCGTTCTTATTAAGGTATTTAGTAAAACCACATTCCATCAGTGGAAAGCAAATAAGTTCAAAATAAGCGCGAGTGGTCAGGCTATTTTTCTATTGGGGTATGGTTTTATCAACACCTTCTTCATTTTACTTCTTTTAGGTTATACGTTCATCACCTATCAGAATGAGATTATTCAATTCCCCATTTCAATCTATCAAATTCTATTAAAAATTAGTCGCTGGGATCTAGAAATCCAGGATATAAATGGCGCGCTGCTTTCCATTCTACTATTTTATATCCTTAGCATTCGATATCTAATCATTCAATATAAATCACTCATCAAATGATCTGAAGACCTCCCAAAACTTGCTTTAAAGGGTCAGCAAAAATGGGATTAATTAGACCCTCTAACCATTAATAACACTTATTATGAAAGCTGTAAAAAACAGTATTGCCCCAGAATTAATTGCTCTATTCGAAGTAGAAGAATTAGAGGAGCGTCTCGAAAACAAGTGGACTATGTCCACTAGCGCTACAACAAATCAAAACGGAACGACCGTAACTGTTGGGGCCAGTGTCCAATTTGAATAGACGCTTAAATGGAGGAGAGCCTGTGCACTCCTCCATTTTAACTAAATTTTATGTCCTCCCTATTAACATAATCCTATGACAAAGTATATTAACACCTTCCTTATTCTAACTATTCTCTCATCTACCTGTGCAGCACAAACTACCATTACAGGGCGAATAATTGATGCAGAAACAGGCGAAAAAATAGCGTTTGCTTCCATTTCTACAAATCAGGCAAGTACCTTAACGAATGAAGAGGGGAACTTTACATTTCAGGTGAAAGAACTTCCCATTGATTTAGTAATATCCCATCTTAATTATGGTAAATCCATTCTGCAAATAGAGGAGAATAGAGATCAAACCATTCGTTTGAAGGCCATTCCCATACTGCTTCCAGAAGTACAAATTGGGAACTATGCTCGGGAATTAGTCTCACATGCCGCCCAAAAATTGATGGATAATTTTCATCTAAAATTTTATGGGAAAGCCATCTTCAGGCAGAGCACTCAGATCGACAATTTAACCAGTGAATGGCAAGAGATCATTTATGCGACTAAATCTAGCAATAGTCGTTTAGAAGGGACTAGCGTCATCAAGGGTCGATATGCTGCACAAGATGCTATTTATAAATTTGATGACTTCTCCTATTTTACAAAGGCCTATGGACTCATCGATGTAGATACAAATAGGCATGCCGTTGTCACCTTGAATGGAAGTGATCGATATCACTATAGCGTAAGAAATCTTAGAAAAGAAGGTGAAAGAGAAATAGCTGAAATCCGCTACATCAGTAAGTCACCTGAACGTTACAATAATTCCAATGGAACCCTTTTTATCGATACAGACTCCTATGATATTATCAAATTTGCCTTTGAAACCTATTCAGATTTGGGATTGAAAATGAAAAACAAACACCCGCTTTGGAACATGAAAATGGTTAATCCGAAATTTCAATTTGAAATGAGCTTTAAAGATTTTGCCGGTAGTCGGGTGATAGAGTATCTGAAAGTGAAGTATAATTTTGACTACCACTTAAAAAAAGAAATTCACCCTATACAAGTTTCTACTTTGACCTATCTCTACGAAATGAGTACCCAGGTAAACAATATACCGTATGAAAAAGCCCATTCCGGTGGAAACGATAGAGATGCCATTAAAAAATTTGCCTATGATCCTGAGTTTTGGAAAAGAAATGCGGTCTTTGAACGTACACCCGAGGAAAACAAAGCGATTAAAGACCTGGAAAGGAAAGGGTCTTTTGGGAATGCGATGGGCAAGAGTAACGACTAATTCAAATACTTTAGCGCAATCTCTTCTCCTATCTGTTCTAAAATCTCAGTAGCGCGTGCCACTGAATCTTTCAGATCTTTAGCTCGAGATGAGATGGTAAAGACTTCATTTTCATCTAGGAAAATGGGGAAATTTGCAGAGCTTTCGAAAGCGCCAGAGACTAAAATCGTTTGTTTGAAGACTTTGTCGCAGCGTTTAATGACTTCGGAAACTACTTTGCCACCCCAGGTAGAGGAGTCAATCTTCCCTTCACCGGTAATAATGAAATCAGCTTTTAGAAGAGCACGGTTAAAGTGAACTTTGTCCATTAACCAGCTAGAACCTGGTACAATTTTAGCTTGTAAGAAATAACGAGCCCCCGCACCTAGACCGCCAGCCGCACCTGCGCCGGGTTCAGAGGCGATAGATCCTAAGAAAGAAGTGATGTTATTTAGACCTTTGTCTAATTGTTTAATTATTGTGGGTGTGGCGCCTTTTTGTGCAGCAAAAACGTGAGCTGCGCCAGTAGGCCCCGCAAGCGGATTCTCCACGTCAGTAACCACCGTAAAGTTGCACGAGGGTAATTCAAAAGCAGTAATAGAAGCTACCTGAATCAAATTTTTTCCTGTTGGGGATAATTCATTTCCTTCGCTGTCTAAAAATTTCCCACCTAAAGCTGCGGCCATTCCGATTCCTGCATCGTTGGTGGCAGAGCCGCCGATGGTGAGGATGATTTGGGTGGCACCGCGAGCTAGGGCATCCTTAATAAGAATTCCGGTTCCAAAAGTGCTTGTTTTTAATGGGTTTCGTTCTTTTGCGCTTAGTAAGACAAGACCAGAGGCGCGAGCCATTTCAATGTAAGCTGTTTTTTGATCCGCTAACCATAAATAGTCCGCTTGAATGGGACGCATTAAAGGATCGAAAGTATCAACCGTGATCCAAGTGCCGCCGTGTAATTGCTGTATCACTTCGAGTGTTCCTTCTCCGCCGTCAGCGAGGGGCATTTTAGTGAAAATGGTTTTGGGACGACGCTTCTTAATCCCCTTTTCTAAGGCTTCACAAACTTGAGAGGCGCTCAGCGAACCTTTGAACTTATCAGGAGATATTAAAACGTGCACGGCTTTGAATTTATGTCGCAATTTACCGACAATTCCTTAAATTTAAAGCATGAGAATTTTCGCGACACTTGCCTTATTGCTATTCATTTCCATTTCATGTACGAATCAGCCAGATTTAACTGGATTTGATGTGGAAGCATTTAAAAAGGATCGCGGAAGTTGCGCCGGGACAAGAGAGAAACAAATTGATTGGCTGAAAACGCATAAAATGACCTGGAAGGGGGTGAGCTCCAATGATTTGGAAGACATCCTAGGAAAGCCCGATATTCAACAATTAGCTGATCGCAATCAGGAGTACTATGTGTATTATTTAGAGAAAGGCCCACAATGTGATAACATAAAAAGCCCCTCATCTGCGCGCACGATGGCTTTTCGCTTCAGTGCAATGGGCTTAACAACCGAAATAACATTTCAACAAGGATTGCCCTGATACAACCCTTAATCCATCGAAAGATAAAAAGAGTGGCCCGCATTTATCTCAGGGGATAAATCGCGGGCCACTCTTTTATTTCAATGCTCCGTAAATAATGTTTTCTATTTTCTCCTGAAAGTCGCCATGTGAATTAGGCGTATGTTGTGACATTATTAAGACGATCATTTTCTCTTTAGGGTCAGCCCAATAGGCCGTGCCATAATAGCCGCCCCAGGAGAAAGATCCCTTACTGCGCATATTGCGATTAGCTGATTTCTCCCCTACAAGCAAAAATCCTAAACCAAAGGAGTCATCCCCAAATGGGAAGTTAGGGCTAACCATCAATTCCGCTGTACGACGGCCGATGATCTGCTTGCCGTTGTATTTACCACCATTAAGGATGCATTGCAAAAAGATGGCGTAATCGAATGCCGTAGAGGAAAGGCCCGCCCCTCCTGAGAAAAACGACTTTTTCGCCAAAGGATAATTCGGGTTAATTCCGCGGAAAGTAGGTGACCAAGTGATGATTTGGTTTTGCTCATTCTCTGTATAAACGGTAGGCAAGCGAGAGCCTTTATCTGCAGGAAGGTTAAAATACGTATCCTTCATGCCTAAAGGAATAAAAATGTGATTCGTTAAATAGGCCTCCAAAGTCTCGCCACTAATCACTTCAATCAAACAACCTAAAACATCAGTATTCAATCCATACGTAAAGCGATCCCCTGGATTGTGGATCAATGGTAAGGTTCCTAATTTCGTGATGGCTTGTAAAAGGGTCGTCCCGTTATCACCAAGGCCAGAAGGAATCCCTGCTTTCGAATAGATGGCCTTCATGTTATCTGATCCTATACCTGCATAATCTATCCCTGATGAGTGGGTTAACAAATCCCGGAAAGTGATTTCGCGTTTCGCTGGTTCTGTCGTATAGGTCGTGTCTGCTGCCTTGAAATCCTTTAACACGCGAGGGGATTTGAAGGAGGGGATAAAGTCTGAGATAGGTTGATCTAAACGCAATTTACCTTGCTCGAATAATTGCAAGATGCCTAGGCTCGTTAAAGCTTTCGTCTGAGACATGATGCGGAAAATGGCATCTGCTGGCATGGGTTTTTTGCTGGCCAAATCCGCGTAGCCATGTCCCTTGTAATGCACCAATTGGTTATTCTTAACGATCAATGTCACTACTCCCACTAAGTGGTTTTTCTCCACATAAGACTTAAGTAAAGCGTCCACTGCTTCCAGTTTTTTTGCGTCAAAATCAGCAGATGGCTGAACCACCGGCGACAATACTTGCGCAGCTAAAGAGAGCGGAAGTAAAAAAAGGATAAGTAATTTTTTCATTCGTCGGTTTTAATTTTAGAGTTAAAGGGCAGCTTTATTTGGTATGCAAATGATTGATCTTTATCGTTTTCTAGTACGTCTAAACCATATTTGATTTTCTCCATCGGGGTAGCGTCAAAAGTGCCAAAAAGGCGATCCCAAAAAGCAAAGATATTCCCGTAGTTCGAGTCCGTCTGCGGGCGCTCAAAGTGGTGGTGAACCTTGTGCATGTTAGGGGAGATGATGACGTACGAAAGGGCCGTGTCTAACCAAAGCGGCAGACGAATATTCGCGTGATTGAACTGAGAAAGTACGACGCTGAGGCTTTGGTACAAAAAGACAATCCACATCGGTGCGCCACAAACCAAAATCGCTAAAATAGCGAAAACGGCACGGATCACACTTTCTCCTGGATGGTGGCGATTCGCCGTGGTGGTGTCGACCTGTGTATCCGCGTGATGTACCATATGGAATTTCCAAAGTACCTTCACCTTATGCTCAATCCAATGCACTAAATAGGCTCCCACCAGATCCATCAGCAATAATCCCACGATCAAAAAGGCCCAGCTGGGTAATTCGACCCAATGTAAAATTCCGAAATGCGCCTTCGCCGTCCAGTCGCTAGCTGCGACTAAAAGGACCGCAAAAGGGAAATTAATGGCGATGGTGGTGAAGGTAAAAAAGAGATTCAAAAGGGCATGAGACCCTTTTTTATACCCAAATTTCACTAATGGAATACCGGATTCAATCAGCCAAAACAGGGTGATCCCTCCGGCTAAAATCAAGGCGCGGTGTGCGCTGGGAATGGTAGCAAAATACGATTCAATCATTTTCTTCTTTTTAAATAGATAAGCTAGGTCCTAGTTTATAAATTTAGAAAGAAATTATTTAATTAGTTTAATTTCTACCCGGCGATTTAAACTCATGCCCGCTTTGGTTTGGTTCGAGGCTGTAGGCTTGGTTTCGCCAAAGGCACTAATCTTCATTCGATTCGCTTTTATTCCTTGATCTTTAAAGAATTTAGCTACTCCGTCTGCCCTGTATTTGGATACCTTTTGGTTGTTTTGTGTTGAACCAAAATTATCCGAATGCCCCATTATTTCCACTTTTGATTCTGGATATTCGCCCATAAGTGAAACGATCTTATGTAGCGTAGACATCGAAGTTTCCTGTATCTCCCAGCGATTTGTCATATACAAAATGATGGTTAATGAACTAGAGGTAAACCGTTCCACTTTCTGCCTTTCTGCTGCGGCTTCTCTCTGCGTGGCTGCGATAGCCTCCGATTTAGCCTCGGCTGCCGCTTTTTCTTGTTGGGCTAATTTTAAATCCGCCTCCTCTTTTGCCTTAGTCTTCGCAAGAGTCTCCGCCTTAGCTTGCTCATCCGCCTTTTGAGCGGCAGCTTGCTGAGCCGCTTGTTGTGCTCTGGCCTTTGCAAGGTCATCTTCTGCTGCTTTTTTAGCAGCCTCTTGCTTCTTCGCCTTACTATCGCCCAGGTGATAAACAAGACCGAAAGAGGTGCTATTATTCGTTCCACGTACAGATCCAATCGCGACACCGCCTTCCGTAGATTGCGCCATCGGTATGGCTAAATTTGTCTGAGCAATCAAGGACCATTTATCTGTGATCTTTACCCCTACGCCTAGGCCTCCTTCGGCATTCAATTCATACGCGTTTCCCGGGAACCCCACATCACGCCTAGCTGAGGCATTAGCGCCTACTTGAACAAAAGGATTCAGGATACCTGAATTACCCCTCGATAACACAAAATAGCGCATGTTAGCGCCTGCAGAAATGTGCTTACTATCCCAAATTCCAGGACTCGTTAATTCCCCTTTAAAGCCAGCAAGCGTGGTTAAAACGATGGCCAATTTCGAAGATTTATAGGAAGTATATTGAAGACCAAGATTGGTAAACGAGGTATTTTCGTCTTTAGTGCTTAGTCGATTCTTCGTCCAACTTTGGGAAGGACCACCTATGATGGCAATGGATTTTTCGCTTTCTTGACCTAATAATGAACCACTGACCAATAGAAATCCGACTATAATTTTTTTCATATATTCTCTCTTTACGAAATAGAACCAGGTATTTGAGTTATTAATTCGTCGAAAATTAGAGAGTTTCACTCACATCCATCAAATGATGTTGTTCGGAAATTAAAATATAGAACAACTTTATAAAAAAAGGGAGCCGTTTGCGCGGCCCCCTAAATGCTTACTTTACTAGACTAATTTCCACTCTTCGATTTAGCTTTCTTCCTTCCGGCGTTTTATTGGTTGCTGCAGGTCTTGTTTCTCCATGAGCAATCGCAATAATTCTTCTTTCAGGTATGCCGTAACGGTATAAATAACGCAAGACTTTCATGGCACGAATGCGGGAAACTTTCAAGTTATTTCGGAAAGTCCCCTCGTTATCCGAGTGTCCCTCCACCTTGATTTTCACTTCTGGTCTTGCCTTCATGCTGGAGATAATGCGGTTTAATTTACTCTTCGTTTCTGGCATTAATTGCCCACTGTTACTGATGTAAAGGATGATGGTCTCAGAGAAGGCCTCATCGGAAATGTCGACCGCTTTTTTCTCCTTCGGAGCGACTACTTCTTTTACTATTGGTTTTTCGAGTGGCGCAGGAACGGAAGCCTGAGCCACTGGTTTTTCTACCGGCTTAGGAGCGCTATTCTCCTGTACGATAGGGGGCGCCTCCATTGGGATAGGCTCTTTCTCCTTTTTAATTTGTTCCGCTAAAGGCAACTTCTTTCTCCCCTTCACTACTGGAGCTGCTGCTGCTTTTTCCTCTTCTTTCTTCTGAGCTAATGCTTGCGCCTCAGCTTTTAATTTTAAAATTTCCGCTTCTGCCTCTGCCTTTGCTTTCGCAATAGCTGCTTCTGCCTCCGCTTTTGCTTTTAGAATGGCTTCTTCTTTCGCTTTCAAATCATCTTGGATTTTCTTTTCTGCTGCGATTTTAGCCAAACGTAGATTTTCTTCTGCTTGTGCCTTCTCGCGGACGGTGTTCACAGAATCGCGTACAAACGCTTGGCGTTTCGCGATAGCTGCTGCCTTCGCTGCTTTCTTTTTAGGTCCTAGGTGATTAAAGTGGTAAACGACACCTACAGAAACGGTGGTGTTTAGGCCCCTTGCTTTGGCAATATTAAATTCCGATTCATTGATTTGAATCATGGGAATCGACAAATTAGTCTGGGCTAAAAGGGAAAAATTTTGATACACCGGCACGTCAATACCGATACCTCCCAAGGCATGTAATTCATAGGCATATCCCTGGAAGCCCACGTCTTTGCGAATCATTCCTTCTGCTCCTACTTGGTAAAAGGGATTGACCTTGTGCTTTTTTCCTGGGTTTAATACAAAGGAGCGCAAAGCAGCAGAACCAGTTAAAAATTTACTGTTCCAAGTGGATCCACCTTGAAAACCCGTCAATCCAGTAAAGGCTACATCCCATTTTGATGATTTGCGTAACGAATATTGAAACCCCAAGTTAGTCAGTGATCTGAATTCGTTTGTATTCGTGGAACGGTCTACGGTCCACAAGTCAGTCACGCCGCCTAGCATGCCGAATGACTTTTCGCTTTCTTGGCCGAACAAGTTGCCGCATATTAATAGAAAACCTAGTACTAATTTTTTCATCTTTTTTATTTACAGTTTTGTGCGATCGCCGCAGCAGCATCAGGATATGATTTTAATTGAGCGCGCTGAAAACTAGCACAAGCCTCTGGTTTTTTGCCCAGTGATAATTGAGACATGCCGCCAAAGTACGCTGATTTGCCGGTATTATTCCCGGGGTGTTGTTCGGATTTGGCAAAATAGATCAAACTTTCTGTAAACAATCGTCCAGCATAATAACAGATCCCCGCATTTTCTAAGTGTGTAAAATTGCCTGGATCTAACTGCGCTAAATCAATGTAAGCCTTAGCTGCCTGAGCGTATTTGCCTTTCACAAATAAGCTATTCCCTTTCGCCGTTAGGGACTGAAGATTTGTGTTGCCTCCCATTAAAAGTGTACGTGTGGAATTCAAGATGGCCGTATCAGCTGGGAACTTTTTTAAGGTCTGGTTTAATTGGGCCAAAAGCGCTTTGTCTGTCCCACGCTTCACCTCAAACATCCCTAATAGGTACTGATTCCAAGTAATGGCGATGTCATTGTTTGCATCTAAAGAAACCTGAAGCGCGCGCTTAATCTCATTCGTATCCTTTAGTTTCGCAGAAGTAAATATCATATTCTTATAATAACTGGACGCTCGCGGCCAGGCATTGAAGGCCCGCTTAGCAAAAATGTGAGCCGAATCCATTTTGTTCTGTGCCGCATAAATAGACGTGCGTAAGAAATCATTATAGTGCAAGAATGGATTGTCTTTTTCGCTTTCGTCCAAGGCGCGCAAGGCATCCGCCCAGCGTTTATCTCGGATATAATAGCGGGATAGCATCGCCTTCATGGGTAAGGTAGACGACGAAAGATTCGGGATATCTGGTAGTTTTTCCACGTCAATGGTGGCCATCTTCGGATCTGAGTTCACTTCTCCCATGACGAATTTTTGGATCTTCAAGGACTCAAATGTTTCATTCGCGATGTAAATAGAAGGAGCTAATAAGGCAAAGCCGATAATTAGGTATCCGATGGGTAAGGCGCGGAGATTAAAGGAGGTTTTGTCCAAAGGAATCAATACCAAGGCTGCCGCCAGCGAAAGCATCGTCTGCATCGCCGTCCGCTCCGCTGGGAAGTTCAACAGGGCATCGACCCCGTAACTGGTAACGGCTAAAAAAGCGATGATGACCATTAGCTCATCGCCGCGTTTTTGATTTAAAAACTGAACCGTATAATAGAGCAACAGCAGGAATAATCCGGCGAAACAAAGCCCGCCTATCAAACCCAAATCCGCGAACATCTCAAGGAAATCATTGTGTGCGTGGTAGGGAACAAATAGCTCATTCGCTCTATCGCGTTCGTATGGAATGGAGGCTAATTTCCAGTTACCATAACCCGCTCCTAAAAGGGGATTGTGCGCCGCGTAATCTATGGCTGTCCCCCAGAGGTGAAGTCGGGAATTCTGCTCGCTGGCGATATTTATATCGCCGATACGCTTCGTGACTGTGCCATAACCGGTCTCGGTATCTTGCCCGGCCACTGCAAGTTTCAAGCGCATATTCGAAACGAAGATCGCTAGGACCACAGGCAATAAAACGAATAGAAGCGCTGGTTTTAGCGCTGATTTTTTCTTCCAAATAAGTCCGGTGAAAAACAACACTATGATCAAGGCAAAACCCACATAGGTAGAGCGAGTGTTCATTAAAAACAGCCCGAAGGTGCCCAAGAATAAGGCGAAGATGCCGGCGATCTTACCCAGCCATTTGGCAGACATAATTACATACATCGCAAACGGGATAAGTATTAAAAGCGTCGCCGCCGTCACGTTCTTATTCCCGTGGTATTTATTCAAACCAAGGATCGCCATGTCCAAATTCATTGTGCGCAAATTTGCGCTGAAGCCCTTGATCACATAGATGGCATCAAAGAACAAATAAGCCGTAATGCCATACGCAATTCCCGTAAATAGAAACGTGCGGTCTTGCTTATAATACAGAATCGAGAGATTCAAAAAGACGAAATAGGTGGTGATCAATCGGGCCAAAGTCACCAGCGTCTCCGTGGGATTTATCGCATAGAAATACGAGCCGATCGCCCAAAAAACCAACAGCGAAAACACCCAAGTAAACTTATACGAAAGTACATGTGAAATGGCCTCCTCATAAACTTTATACCGTAGCGCAATAAATGCCACAATTCCTAAGCTTAAAGAGCTCGAATACAACCACTGCGCACCCATTACATCCGATCCACCCATGTCTGGGATGAAGTAGACGGCGAGGTAGAGGACGCTGCAGAGGATGGCTATAATGGAGGACAGTGTGGTTTTCATGGGGCAAATTTAAGAAAATTTCAACCATAGTGGCTTAAAGTAATCTCTCGATTGTTATTAAGTTGTTATTCGTACCTGCACCTAATATCATTGTTATTCTCCAAGCAATTGAATTCGAAGTATCCATAATAATCCATGTATCGGTTGCACCAGCTGTTCCAAAACTATAAGATGCATTGAGATAGGCCGGAGTGGTTGAAATAGCTCTAGGTGAAGCACCGTCAATCGTTGTCCCAATGACACCACCTTGTGAATAAACACTACTACCATAAACCGAATATGTTCCTGATATCGTCGATAATTGCAATGAAACATTACCTGTTGCAGCTATTCTAGCTTTCAGGTTCCCTAACGTTACATCAACCCCTTTATTGACAAGTCCACTTGCTTTTGTAAGAAGTTCCCCGCCTACACCTGTAGGTGCTTTACTTAAATCAATATAAACACCTTTTGTATTGCCATCAAAAATTCTAAATCTATTTTGCCAAACATCTGCAACTACACGAGTCGATAATGTTGTATTGGTTTGAGGAACACCAAACTCAATCTCACCACCTTCATCCCCGCCAGTTGTCCTAAAAGTGGTTGAACCACTTACCCCCAATGACCCAGTTACATCCAATGTGGCTGCTGGAGCATTATTACCAATACCCACATTACCAGTCGTATTGAAAGTATTTGTCCCAGAAAGTGTCCATGGGTTTATCATTGCGGAGGAGCCAATTTGTGTAATATTTGCTGTCCCACTTACAATATTTTGTGTACCAACAGTGGTAGCTGTTGTTCTGAGTTTTACTGTTTGATTAGAAGTGGGTGTGTAAATAAAGTTAATTACAGGATTGGAGCCAAAACCTGATGTTGATGTAGTTGAAGAAGTGATAGTTTGTGTTCCATTCACTAACAGCGTATTCGATGTCGCATCGACAAAACCATATTCAATATAATTTCCACCTGCAGAGGGAAGATTGGATCTAATTTGAGCCTGGAATAAATATGTTTTGTTAGCAGACAGAGTAAAAACACCTGTTGAAGTATTGTAAGGGATATTACCGCCATTATTTGTTGTAAAAATTAAATCTCTATTATCTCCGATTGAGGATTGGCTAATTGTACTAACTGAAACATACTCAACACTCTGACCAGTAACAGGTGCATTACCAGAAATAACTTGCGCTTCAAACCATGGATAGGAACCACTAGTAGAGAAATCCGCAAGTCCTCCAACCGTTATGGATCCACTGCCTGATGAACTCAATAGTCGAAATGATAACACTGTAGACGCATTGGGAGTAATGATTACCTCCGCTATACCACCAAATGCTCCAACCCCTGATGCTCCATCAGTTGGGGAAAAAGCATTGGAAGCACTCCCAATATAGGACGAAGATGTTTCATTATACCACATGAATGCGGGCCTATTACCAGAAAAATTGGGAACTGCCGCAATAAGTCTGTAGGTATTTCCTGGAGCTAAGGTAATTTTTCCATTCGTCGTATTTAATGAAATATCTTGCCCTGCTGTATTATCCACAGCTGAAAAACTTACAATTCCTCCCACAGCCACAGATTGAGATGCGGTCCTAGATCCTCTTACAAAAGAGGCTGCAAAACTACCGCTACCTCCAGCCGTTGCAATCGTAGCCCAGGCATTTCCATTCCAAAAATAATATCCTGCTGTCAATCCAACATTATCTCCTGTATTATACACTAACAAACCAGTTGCCGGGCTTGCAATTGTTGAATTATCAGAAATACCAGTTAATGTAACTCTTGGAGGCAAAAAGCCTTTGTTGGTTGACGAAACGTCCAGTTTTGCCGAAGCATGAGGCGTAGTGGTGCCTATACCGGTTTGGGCGAATAGAATATTCCCTGCTATTAAAAACAGGAAAATAATTTTAACACTTCCATTCATAAAACTCATTTCAATTAATTATATTTTCTTACGATCACCCAGGCCCTACCAGCATCCGCAGTTGCACCATAATCCCCCGTATCTGAAATTGTACTTATATTATTCACCGTTTGACCTTTTAATGAAATAGTTGCGGTTTGTCCGGCTGCAACTGTTAGAACATGGTTTGCATTATTCTGTGGCATCGAATTATAGTTTCCTGCAGGACCAGATTCTGTAACACCCCCAGAACCCACATAAGCAGTTCCATTGTGAAATAATCCATAAGCACGACTGTCTCCTCCATTAGAAGGCGTACCTGACCCTAATGACCCATTTAACTCATAGGTCCCTGGTTGCAATGTAATCAATCCTGTGCCGGTGTTTAATGAAACGTAGTTTGAGATTGTGTTAGCGAGTGTTGTATTTAAAATGAGAGTCGTACTGGCTGTGAAGCTACTTTGACTGGTATTACGAATAAACTTTGCCACTCCTGTTATAAATGAAATGGGTTGCTCGCTAATTTGTGAGGTAGTAGGGTCTTTAACAAGTACGCTAGTTGCTGTCGTGATAGCAGGCGTAGTAACTAGTTTAGCGGTACCATTTACGTCAAGAGTGTAAGCTGGCGAATTAGTTCCAATGCCTACATTACCCGTTGTATTATACGTATTTGATCCCGAAAGTGTCCATGGATTTACAAAGGCTGAAGAACCTATCTGTTTAGCCAGAAAATAACATTGATTTGGAGCTGCAGTTGTCACAGTATTTGCACTACCAATTAATCCAGGAGCATAAGCGGCACCAGAAAATGAGACGAATTTTATACCTACTTGTATATCACTAGTGGGAGTTATAATTGCACGCATTAATCCATTTGCATTTGGGTTTAATGCCGCATTCCCTTGCATTGACATATATAATCCATTTGCTAATGCTGCATTGTTTGTGTAATCATAAATTTGAAATATACCAGAGACCCAACCAACACTTTGATAAATAGCCAAATATGATTCTAACTCATACGTTTTATTTGCTTTTAGTGTAAACTTGTTACCGCTCCAAGTTAAGTTTCCCGGAGCAGTTGCATCAAAACTAACTAATGCTCCTGTGGTTAAGGAGCCGCCATCAGCACTTGTGTATCTTACAATACCATAGTCTACACTTTGGCCAGTTACGGGTAAGTTGCCCGATACTTGTTTCATATACACTCTTGTGTAATCACTATTGTAAATACCGCCGCTTGAGGCAGTCACTAATACATTGTAGGATCTTCCGGCTAATAGATTTACTTCTACTTTACCATTATACTCCGCATGCACATTATTATTATAACTAGTTTGATAATCTGATCCAATCACCGCATTGCTATTAGCGCCATCCCTCACTTGAAAATTAAGCGTCACCATACAGTTATTACATGTC
>CAILUB010000265.1 GCA_903837305.1 uncultured Cytophagaceae bacterium | reverse complement strand
TATTATGACGAGTCAAACGATAAGATCTTTTTAGAGGTCAAAAAACTCAACGAAGAGTTTCTTTATACCTATTCCCTCGCGCAAGGCGTAGGAAACAATGACCTGGGCTTAGACCGCGGTCAACTCGGAAACGAGCAGGTAGTGTTCTTCGAGAAACAAGGAAACAAAATTTTCTTAGTACAACCCAACACCCAATACCGAGCGAATACGAGCAATCCTCTAGAGAAATTATCTGTGCAACAAGCCTTTGCTAAATCGGTATTGTATGGATTTAAAATCGAAAGCGCCTCTGACGGAGCCTTTCTAATCGACATTACCGATTTTCTCATGCAAGATGCACACGGTGTGCTAAAACGCTTGACTCAGGCAAAACAGGGGTCCTATAGTTTAGATAAATCCAAAAGTTCTTTGGCATTAGAACGCACTAAATCATTCCCTAAAAATACCGAATTCGAGGCGCGATTGACCTTCGCAGGCAATGGCACGGGAGCTGAAATTCGTTCTGTTGCACCTAATGCGGATTATGTGACGGTGGTAGAACACCATTCTTTCATTGAATTACCAGACAATAAGTACACTCCTCGTTTATTTGATCCCCGTTCAGGAGCGAATGCAATCTCGTTTCAAGATTATTCTTCGCCAGTCAATGAGGTGGTGTTGAAGCAGTGGATTACGCGCCATCGTTTGGAGAAAAAAGACCCGAAAGCAGCGGTCAGCGAAGCCGTCAAACCGATCATCTATTACCTAGATAACGGCACCCCGGAACCAGTTCGCTCTGCCTTGATGGAAGGTGGCCGCTGGTGGAACCAAGCTTTCGAAGCTATCGGATACAAAGATGCATTCCAAGTTAAATTATTACCGGAGGATGCAGATCCAATGGATGTGCGCTACCACGTGATACAATGGGTGCACCGTTCCACACGCGGATGGAGCTATGGTTCTAGCATAACAGACCCTCGCACGGGAGAAATCATGAAAGGCCACGTGAGCCTAGGTAGCCTTCGGATTCGCCAAGATTTCTTGATTGCACAGGCGTTAATGAACGCTCCTTTTGCGGTTGATGGCTCAGCGAATGGGCCTATGATGGCGATGGCTTTAGCCCGCATTAGACAACTCTCGGCGCATGAAATAGGCCATACGATAGGCTTTGCTCATAATTATGCGGCTAGTGCCCGCGAGAATACCAGTGTGATGGATTATCCCCATCCACAGATCGATTTCAAAGGCGATCAAATGGACTTCAGCCATGCATATGACACGAAAATAGGCGATTGGGACAAAGTATCCGTTGACTATGCCTATGGTGACCACAAAACGACAGCTGAATTAAATCAAGTAATAGATAAAGCTTATGCCAAAGGTCTTCGCTTCATCACCGACTCCGATGCGCGCAACCCGGGTGGAGCGCATATGTATGCACACCTTTGGGACAATGGAAAAACGATTGTAGATGAACTTCAGCACATTTTGCAAGTCCGCAAAAAGGCCATCGCCAACTTCTCCGTTAATAACATCCGACCGAACGAGACCTATTCCCACTTAGAGGACGTCTTCGTTCCCTTGTATTTCTTACATCGCTACCAGACGGAAGCGACCACAAAAATCATCGGCGGATCCGAGTACAATTACGCGGTGAGAGGTGGCAAGGAATTAGTCCTGGAACCAGCTTCAGTTGCCTTACAAACACAAGCGTTAAAAGCGGTTACCCTGACTTTGGATGCACGCACACTAGCGATCCCAAAAGACAAATTAGCCTTATTCCCTCCCCGTGCCTTCAATAATGAACGTACACGGGAGTCCTTTAAGGGGAAGACGGGTATCACCTTTGATCCATTCGGAGCTGTGGAATCAGCAGCAGATTTTACGTTGGACTTCTTATTGCATCCAGATCGCCTTTCGCGATTAGCGGGCAATAAAGCGGTGAATGCGCAGCAACTAGGGGTTGCAGAGACTTTGAATGCTTTATTGCAGGCCACTCTATTTACTTCCCATTCAGATCTTTATTTACAAGCCACGCAGGAGACCATCAATTTTAAAGTTGTTTCTTCGCTATTAAATGTGTTGAACGCGCCTACTATTTCTCCTTTAGCTGCAGCAGATGTAGCCTCTTCTGTAAAAAACGTCCGGAATGTCTACAGCAAGAAAACAGGCGCCTATGCGGCCTATCTCGTTCAAACCATAGATCAATTCAAAGCGAATCCAGCTGATTGGAAACCGATGCAGACGCCAGCGATTCCGGATGGTGCGCCGATAGGGATGGATTGCTATGAATGAGCCCTAATCTGAGAAGCCCGCATGGCCTTAACCGTTTTATGATCACCCGTATGAGACCATCCGGGTGGCATAAAGAGGTATTTTACTTTATTTAGTAATCCGGGAGCTTGATAAATATCTTTAGCTAATAGGACAATTTCTCCGAAGTAAGCATCACTAAAATTTCCAGGGTCTACTTCACGTGTAATCCCATAAACCACTTTTTCCTCTGCTAATTCTGGTTGGTAGGTTTTAAAAATACGATCCCAAATATTTAACAAATTGCAATAATTGGTATCCATATAGTTCAGGTTCTTCGCATGATGTACGCGGTGATGAGAGGGGGTCAATATGAATCTTCCCAAAACCCCTAAATCTGCCTTTTTGATCACAGTATCTCCTATATGTATAAATGTACCCCAAGTGCCATCAATAAACATAATAGCAAAAAGCATGACTGGCGGCACACCTAAAACCATACAAATGGACGTTCGAATTATGTCAGCATAGGGCCCTTCTAAAAAGAAGTGTGCCCACGATATGGACAAATTCATAGAAGAAGGAGCATGATGTGTGGAATGTAAACACCAAAATAAGCGCACTTTGTGCGCCAAGAAATGGTACCAAAAATGACCAAATTCCCAAGCAACATAGCCTAAAACAAAACCCCAAGCATTCATAGGCAAAATCCACAAGGATTTACCCTCTAATAATCCAATGCAATACATGATCATCCCGATCGAAATAAATCGACCAATGACCGAATTAAATACGTAGGTGAAAAAGGAAATCTTGTAATCCACTAGCTTCAGTTTGGAAAAAATCACTCCCCTGAAAAACTCGATAAGTAATATTGCGGGAAGTAAGGGTGCGATCAATTGTACGATCCCATCATAGGTCTGAAAAATAGTATAATCCCCTTTTTGAATAAGCTCTACTAGACCCCGGTAATTCAGAAAACCTTTGAATTGTTCGATAATGATTGAGAAAATTTCCATCTATTGACTACTATTTATTGCCTTTATTTTAAAACCCTATCCTAAACAAGCGCCTTTAGGAATCACCAAATTCTAAAAGTCGACTTGAATTTGACTTGATAAATCTGAGATTTATTTACCAAAGACACGAATAAATCATTTATAATCAAAGTCACTTATTCCATTTTACCAAAAAGAGAACCATTCAATTTTCAAAATCAATACTTTCCGAGGATCCAATTTATCTAAATAAGCATTACTCTTTCCGTCATTGACTTTTAATCGATGCTTTTTTAGATAAAGCAATTTATTATATTTGGCAAAAGAGAATAAATGATGCAAAAAGTGTGCGTAATCGGTGCCGGCCCATCCGGAATCACCGCATTGAAAAACCTAGTAGATCAAGGTCTGGAGACAATTTGTTACGAATTCAATACCCAAGTAGGAGGTAACTGGGTCTATAATGAGAAAACGGGGCACTCCAGTGTTTTTGAGACGACGCACATCATTAGTTCGAAAACCCTATCGCAATACGAAGATTTTACGTTCGATGACTTTGAAAAAGGGATGCCAGATTATCCATCACACGATCAATTGAGACGTTATTTTCAAGCTTATGCAGCCCATTTCAATCTATATCCATACATTCAATTCAGCACGTTAGTGAAATCGTGTGAGCTGGATGAAGCCCAAAATTGGGTAGTAAAAACAGAGCATAATGGCATCGAAAAAACCGAAACATTTACCCATCTCGTAGTATGTAATGGCCACCATTGGCTGCCTAGAATGCCCTATTATCCCGGCGAGTTTACTGGCAATTTGATGCATTCACATGAATTCAAAAAAGCCGAACCATTTCGCGATCAACGCATATTAGTCATTGGAGGCGGCAATTCAGCCTGCGATGTGGCGGTAGAGACGAGTCGTGTCAGCAAAAAAACGAGTATTAGCTGGAGAAGAGGATACCGGATTGTGCCTAAGTTTTTGTTTGGAAAACCGAGTGATGTAGTGGCTTCAGGGTTAGCTTGGCTACCTACGCGTCTGAAATTTTTCTTATCGGAATTATCCGTTAAGATTTTCTCAGGATCGAATGAAAATTATGGACTTCCTGAGCCTGAGCATGCCATCACAGGTACACATCCCACGATCAATGAAGAATTATTGTATAAAGTAAGGCACGGCAAGGTATTCCCTAAGCCCGATATCGATCATTTTGAAGGCAAAAACGTTCATTTTAAAGATGGATCAGTAGAAGAATTTGATACCATTATTGCCTGCACTGGGTATATTTTAGAGCATCCCTTTTTCCGAAAAGACTTCCTGAATTATAGTGAAGGAGATGTGCCTTTGTATTTGAAAATGTTGCATGAAAAATATGACAATCTGTATTTTGTAGGCATGTTCCAGCCTTTAGGTTGCATTTGGCCGGGTTCAGAATTGCAAAGTAAAATTGCGGCGAGGGCGATTAAAGGGCTTTGGAAAAGACCAGAAAATATTGCTGAATTATGCCAAAGAGAGGTCACTCATCCACACCTCAATCAAATCAAAACACCTCGACACACGATCACGGTCGATTTTCATTTATTTGTAAAACAATTGAAAAAGCATTTGCCTAAAGATTACGTTAGCAAATCTGCGGTCTAATGAAAGAGGCGATTGTGTTCGTTCATGGTATGTGCCACGGCGCTTGGTGCTGGGAAGAACATTTTATCCCTTATTTTGAGAAATTAGGGTATAACTGCATCGCAATTAATCTTCCTGGCCATGAAACGCCGGGAAGTAATCAGCGCATTTCGTATGCTTTAAACGAGTATGTTCAAGCGCTGCATCAGGCCGTAGCAAAATTAGATCACCCTCCTATCATTATCGGTCATTCCATGGGCGGAATGATTTTGCAACGCTTTCTGAAAACAGGTTCCTGCAAAAAGGCCATTTTGATGTCATCTGTACCTCCTACAGGTGCTTTATTCGCTAGTCTTCGAGTGATTTTTAAGCACTTAGGTACTCTCCCTTATTTGTTCACAGGTGACCTAATAGGCGTTTTTCGCAAGTATCCACTACTCATGTTTAATGATCCCAAAATCGCAGATCGATTCTCACCCTTTATGTGTGCAGAATCCTTCCTCGCCTTCCTCGGTTTAGTTGTTCCCATTTCCCATAAAATCACCACACCATTGTTAGTAATCGGCGGCTCACAAGATCAATTGATAACAGTAAAGGAGTTCGCCCAAACAGCTAATCGCTACGCTGCAAAACTCGAAATCATCGAAGGCGGGTCACACGATTTAATGCTCGATGAGGATTTTCAAAAAACGGCCAAAGTGATACAGGAGTGGATTTAATCCGCTTTTAACATAGGAAACAATCTTCGAATATCGGCTTCAGTAGGTTGCGTGCCATATTCACAAATTTCAAAGGCCTCCGCATAAAGCGCTTTAGCTGCACGAGTCGCTCCATACCATTTTTCGAGGGACTTTTGCACTTCTTGATTAGGCTTCGAAACGCGTTTTTGTAACAGGTAAGCCTTGTATTTCGCCGGGTCTTTGGGAACCTCTTCTTCATAATTTCCTACCCACGGCAACCACTCATAAAACTGCGATTGATGCGCATCTAATCCGGCTATTTTCTTTTCAATAACCGGTGTGATATCGACAGCAATATCGGGCTGAAAAGGATTGGGCTTTTTGAAATTATCTTGAAAATATAAGAAGACTGGATTTTTTCGCAAAGGCTCTACGTCCGGTGCAACATTGGGAACACCTACCATAAAGGCGGCATCCTGCACTAAAACACCCGTATAGCGATGATCAGGATGGTAATCATTAGACCGAGGAGCGATGACCACATCTGCCTTCCACTCCCTGATTTTACGAATAATTTGTAATCGAATTTCTAAAGTGGGCAATAACTCCCCGTCGTGGTTATCTAACACATCATAAGAAACGCCCAAACGTTTAGCCACTTCCTTCGTTTCCGCAATCCGACGTTTAGCTAACATTCCGCCTCCCTGGGACTGATGACCTGCATCCCCATTGGTTACGGATAAAAACTTCACTTGGTGGCCCATTTCTACAAACAAGGCTGCCGTACCACCCCCTTTTATATCACAATCATCTGGGTGAGCCCCAATAAAAATAATACGCAGTGGTTTAGTTTGCGCCTGAATGCCCAAGCTAAAGCATAGGCATAGGCATAGGATTAAGTTTTTCATTTTCACAGGTTTAGAGCTCAATGTTAGGCAATTAAGTAGAATAAATAAAGAGATACCATTAAATAAATTGTTCTCGGATTTTTTTATTCGGATAATTAAATTCGACGTAATCATTCAAATTCATGATCATGAAACTAATTACGTTTTTCGCAGTTGCTACCCTTTCTTTGGTCGCTATAACTTGTTTTGGACAAAATGCTTCAGTCGATTTTGGAACAACTTACAAGGTTACTTTCGCTTCTGATAAAATTTTAATCAATGGCCAAAACCCATCAAATCTAACGCTTTATAATCAAAGCGCTGTCGAATTAGACATTTCAGATGTAAGCCTAAATGGGCTAGACCTTTATATTTCAACAACCCCAGATTATCCCTTTTTCAATAATTTTCTTCAAACAAGCAATGCGGTAATTAAAAGAGGAAAAGACGGCGTAACTGGATCTAGATTCACCATTGACATACTTGCAGCAAAAGAGGCCACTGGAAATGAATTTCATCCGATACTCTATATAAGTTCCAGAAAAAAACCAGGAATATCGAATAAGGTCTATGTTTTTAATAAAGCATCAAATCAAGATTACTACTTAGTCAATAATGGGACTTATAAGCGTCAAATACTTCCAAGAAATTTAGTCTCTAATTATGCCAATCAAAAGGGGAATTTCAACTATAACATGATTATACCATTTAGCTATAGTCCCTTCTTAATTTTCGATGATCTTAATAATGACAAAATTGATGATTTTATACTAGCTACAAATAATGCCTTTTACAATGGCAATTTTTTCAACACAGGGGGAATGTATATTCCTTTATACAAGTACTTAACAAAGAATACAGACAATACCTTCAACATCAGAAATGACAATGAGAATATGTCATATCCTAATAGTCAGCCAGCAAGCATGTTTCACAATGTAAATCGGGCTTCAATTATTGATTTAAACAATGATGGCAAAAAAGAAATAATAGGATGGGGTGAAGGATACCATCAATCCCCTGACCCCCTTCTTCCTCAATTTGCTGCATCAGCTGGATTAGTCGATAACATTGATTTTAAAGGGGATACTGCTTCCTCCTACAACAAGTTAATGTATTTAAAGAAATTAACTTTTTATGAAATATCTAATGGGAAATTAGTAGATAAAAGAAACCTAGTACCAGATGGCATTCCTTTATCCGCGTCACTTTTTGGAAGCGCGGGAGATATAGAAAAAGATGGAGACAATGATATCATTGTTGTAAGCGAAGGTGTTTGGCGAATGGAAAACACAAACTACCAGTTTTCGTTAACGAAGGTTTTGAATTCAGATGTCGCTGATTTTATGTCAGAGGGATTTCAAAGACGCATTTCAACAATGCTACCCTATTTAGTGGATGTCAATAATGATGGATACGGTGACTTAATTTTTAGTCTAGAAAAAATGTCTGGAGAGAAAAAGCCAAATCGTATTGTTTATGCCTTAAACAATAAGAATAAAGGTTTTACATTCAATGCATTACAAGACTTCGTCCCTTACAACGATAATCCTTCAAAGGACAACTACTTGAACTATGTTTTAAGTGACGTTTATGCGGAAGATATTAATAAAAATGGCACACAAGAAGTGGTTTTTTGCTTTGCAAAAGAATTTTCAACCGTAGACAATGAAAACCCACACCCATCCCAGCAATACTATAGAATAGTCGAAATTACATCAACAGGGAGTATTATAGATCAGACATCCTCCTATTTTGAAGGTACAACAAATAATATTAAAGTCTCTTCCAAAAACGGAGGCAACTTTCAATTTGTGAATATGGACGCTGATCCAGAATTAGAGATAATCCCCTACTTCAATACCTATGATCCTGCTTATTACTCCTGGTTTCCAACAGGAGGATGGTATGGCTATTGGAATAACTATACCGGATTTCAATATTTCGACTTAGTTAATTCAAAATACCAGATTAAGCGTTTAGGTAATTTAATTAGTTACACCGATGACAATTCAACAGGTAAGCAAAATTCAATTAAAATAAACGAAACTTATTCTAATGGTCAATTTATGTTTCACGATTTTGACAAAGATGGAAAGAATGAGATATTAATCACAGGGAATAATACAGATCAACTTTTACAACCTACAGTAGATTTTCAATTCAATTCAAAATTGATCGATCTAAAAGAAAATACCGCAGTTAATTCAAACATAGATACCATCTCTGTTAGTAGTCCTATTTCAATTGCTGATTTTACCTTTTCATTAGTTGAGCCAAATGACTTCATCGGATTATCAGGCAATAAATTATTTATTAAAGCCGCGATTGATTTTGAGACCATTAAAACCAAAAAAATAGTCGTTCCCATAAAAGTTACGAATACCCGTTATAATACATTTACCATTATTGAAAGAACGTTTAATGTAGTAGATGTACTTGAAAATGTGACTCCACAACCGTCACAAAACAATTTCAGAAACGGAAGTTCGCCATCTACCTTCCGCTATCTTATGCCAGACCAAGCGAATAATGGCTACAATCATATTATGTACCAAACGGAAGGTTTGGATGGATTAAATTACTTTGGCAATAGACTAGAAGATTATGATCTTGATGGGAAATTCGACATCATGATGAGAGC
Source organism: uncultured Cytophagaceae bacterium (assembly GCA_903837305.1). Taxonomy (GTDB): domain Bacteria; phylum Bacteroidota; class Bacteroidia; order Cytophagales; family Spirosomataceae; genus Aquirufa. Next base: position 7,019 of record CAILUB010000265.1, on the reverse strand, counting down.
GAAAGAATATTTAGATGGAGCCTGGGATCTTCCAGCTGGGAATCCTAGAGTTTACCTGAAAGGATCTATAGCATCAGATTATAAATTCACAATGGAGAAAAAAGATGTGATTCTTGCGGACGGAACAAAAGTCGTTTATGATTCATTGAGCAGCAAAAAATATGTATTTAACTATACATTTCAAGATCCTACGCCTTTGTATCAAATAGGTGTAAATAACTTTGATTTATATTACCAATCTAAAGGTTTTACTAAGTTTGAGGACTATTATTTTGACAATGATGTTTTGTGGTTTACCCCTAGAGTCTATGAAATTACCAACGGTGTCATTAATGATGTAACTAAAACAAAATTGACTTACTCAGATAATATCAAGAAAGATGTTGTTCGCTTTCTTTGGCCACAGGCTAGTTCCACAACTGATATTGATGGTGATGGAGATTTAGACATTGTCATTTCAGCCAGAAACACCTTTAATAACATAGAGAATTTTACAAATAATTACGATTCAAATTTTCAGAATATCATAGTTTACAAAAACCAAGGTAACGGAACATTATTTGCAGACATAATGGACATTAATAGTATTGGAAACTTTGGTATTCAAGAAGGTAATGTATTGTATGCATTAAATATGGATAATGATAATGAAAAAGAGGTTCTTACCTCTATTTCAAAAGGAAATTCATTCACGGCGAACTTAACACCTGACAGAGAGTTTGGCTATTTGGATTTCAATTTTCAGACAAATTCCGTATCATTTAAGAAAATCTTTAATGCAGCCGAATTCTTAGAAGATCCTAATTGGTCTATTGAGCCTAAGGACGTCAAAGTATTGCCCAATAAATCAAATCGAAATTTATTATTGTTCTATTATAGTGATCAATATGGATCACCTGTACAAAAATTAGTAGGGACAACTAATTTTAATGAGGGGACTACCATGCAATATTTTAGGGTTTATGAAGTAGTAAACAAAAATTTAACGAATGTAACCTCTGAATTCTTTTCCAATAACGAAAATAAGACGCTTTCACTAGATAATAGCGGAAGGGTTTATTTACTCGATGTAGATGGAGATGGGATAACAGATATTTACCCTCAATTAGGCAACATGCCTTATCCAGAAGGGGGAGGTATAAAGCAATTTTTAAAATACCCAAGTTGGAATGGCAAAATTAATACCTTATACTATTTCAAACAGGACAGTCAGGGTAAATATAAATTGACTGATTTAGCAACTATTGAAAACTTCAATTACCCTCAAAATATCAAAAGCTCTGATTTCAATTTGTTTAATGATAGTGGAGAATTAAAGGTGAATGAAAAAACATTGCGTCTAGAATCGTTTACTGGATTAAACACCTATTCGCTGCACGATATCGATAAGGATGGAAAACTAGAATTACTTACCTCATGGCAACCAGATTACTTAAGTGTTTATACAAAATCTGATTTAAATTATTCCCCTGTAAGTAACTATAAGATTAGTGAATCAAGAATCGCCTTTGAAGGTAATCCCGTAAATAGTTTTGTATCATTATATGATTTTTCAAAATCCACTTTCCCCAGTGATACAGCCTATATAGGTCTTGATTACCGTTTTTTACAAAAATTTGTCATAAAAGATGCAGGGAAATTAATTACGCACAAACCTTTTTTCTCTGAACCTCAATTAAATAGTAAACCATTTACTTACGATTCTCCCTTTTTAAATCCTACTGAGGTGAATAGTACTGAACACTTATTAACCATGAGTTTCAATTCTTCAATCCCTGATTCTAGTGGAGTGAGTTATACAGTACCGTTTACCCTACCTGTCCAAAACGATATTTACCTAAAAAAGGTGGATATGATCTTAAGCAAAAAGAATATAGCCCCATTCCCTTTCTCCATTATTACTGAAACAAAAGTAGACGGTGGAAATTTCAAGGGTTTTGAATTAACGTTATCTAATTCTGTAGATATCAATTTAAATGAACATCGTGTAAACGGAAATATCATAAGTGGATTAAAATATGGCTATGAACTTTATGTCAATAAAGTATTGAAAAAAACAGTTGTGTTTGATGAGAATATCAACTACAGCTACGATAATTCGAAAAACAAGACTACGATTACTGGCTTTAGAATTCCGTTAGAAGGAAGCAGCTTCGCGAACGCGACGTATAAAGTTTTTGCAATAGATACGTATGATGAAAAAATAAAAACTTACGCAACTAAATTGTTCTGCGAGAATGCACCAAAGCCTATATTGAACACAACAAAATACAGCTTTTGCGCAAGTGATACACTTAAATTGTCCATTACAAATAGTCTGAAAGGTGATAAATATGTTTGGTATTTTGGCACAAAAATAGATACCTTAAACGTAACTGCTAAGTCGTTTCTTGAAACACAAAAAGTCTTAATTACGAAAGTAGATAGTTTAGGCTGTGAAACTAAAACAGATAGTTTATCAGTAACTAAATTAGCTGTTGTTGCAACTCCAACACTTTCTAACTCCTCTTCACTTACTTTCTGTGCAGGTAATAATGTAATTCTGACAAGTAACGGAACACCTAATAACCAATGGTTCCTTAATGGAAATGCGATTAATAACTCAAACTCTACTACCTATACGGTTACCGCATCAGGCGTATATAAAGTAAAAGCATACACCAGCGATTGTAGTAGCGCCTTTAGTTCCAATGTCACCGTTGTGGTTAACCCCATACCACCTACTCCTACAATAACCTTAGACGTGAACGGAAGTCTAAGTTCAAGCGCTTCAACTGGAATTCAATGGTATTTTAATGACGTTAAAATAGATAATGCTACACAGAAAACGATTGTACCTACAAAGAGTGGTGATTATACAGTAAAAGTGATTACTCCTTGTGAAAGTACAATTAGTAGCCCCTATAATGTAGTGGTCACTTCCGCAGAAGAAACCATTTTAGAACAAGTTCAAGTTGCCCCTAATCCATTCTCAAATCGATTTAAGGTAAATTTCCCTGTTGAATTTGGAAAAACAGCTCATGTGAAAGTCATGGATATGACGGGATCGATACATTACAAAAAACAAGCCGTGTTGAATGGCGAAATTATAGATCTTAGCCATTTAAATGGGGGTAATTATATGCTACACTTAGAGTCGAACGATAATTCAAATGCGAAAGCCATTAAAATAAGTAAGATTCAATAAAATAGTATTAAACATTTCAAATAATTTCCCGACCTTGCCTTCCTAAACCCCAATAAGATGGCCAAAGGCATGAATTCCCAAAAGGCGGGAAAGAAAGAACCCGCTAAAACTCCGAAGGAGAAAAAAGAAGAAAAGAGAGAAAAAAAGAAAGCAGGCTATCAATAGATGGCCTGTTTTTTGTTTTAGCGCTTTTCATTACTTTTGATTCGCATGAGCTCAAAAGACCCGAAGGTATTTTTCATTACCCCTCCTTTTACCCAATTGAATACGCCCTACCCAGCGACGGCCTATTTGAAGGGTTTTTTGAATACCAAAGACATTGCTTCCTATCAGGTTGATTTAGGTTTAGAAGTCATTCTGCAGCTTTTTTCCGCTGAAGGACTCAAACAGTTATTTGCCCACATTGAAGATTCAGGCAAAAATTTAAACGCTAACGCTGAGCGAATGCTGCGATTAAAGCAGTCCTACATTCGCACTATTGACCCGGTCATTTCCTTTTTACACGATAAAAATCCCACACTTGCGCACGTCATTGCAGAGCAAAACTACTTGCCTGAAGCGTCTCGCTTTCAGCAAGTAACAGATTTAGAATGGGCCTTTGGGAGCATGGGCGTGCGGGATAAAGCGAGGCATTTAGCCACGCTCTACTTAGAAGATATTTCTGATTTAATTATTGATGCGGTGGATCCGCATTTTGGGTTTAGCCGCTATGCTGAAAGGTTAGGCAGATCTGCCTCTAGTTTTCAAGAGTTAAATCAGGCATTGAATGCCCCGCTGACTTACATCGATGAGTTATTGGTGGATACTTTAAAGGCCAAAATAGAAGCCGAAAATCCCGATTTAGTGGCCATCACAGCTCCATTCCCTGGTAATTTATACAGTGCTTTGCGTTGTGGGCAATGGATTAAAAAACACCATCCTACGATCAAAGTCGCCTTTGGTGGCGGGTATGCGAATACGGAATTACGTTCCTTGCAAGAGCCGCGCGTGTTTGAATATGTCGACTTTATCACGCTAGATGACGGGGAAACACCTTTAATGAATTTGCTGGAGCATTTAAAAGGTTCGCGAGAATTAAAAGATTTAAAACGTACTTTTTGTTGCCTCGATGGTGTAGTGACTTACCTAAATGGATCAAAAGATCCTGACGTAAAGCAGAAGGATGTGGGTATTCCGGATTACTCCGATTTACCTATAGAAAACTACTTATCCGTCATAGAGATCGCGAATCCGATGCACCGCTTGTGGAGCGATGGTAGATGGAATAAATTGACCCTGGCGCATGGGTGTTATTGGGGCAAATGTACGTTCTGCGATATCTCTTTATCCTATATCAAAGATTACGAGGCCACTACGGCTCAACTGTTAGTAGATCGCATCGAGGCGATGATTCAACAAACGGGAAATAATGGTTTTCATTTCGTGGATGAAGCTGCACCGCCGGCCTTGATGCGCGATGTGGCGATAGAGATTATACGCAGGGATTTGACCGTTGTTTGGTGGACAAATATTCGATTTGAGAAGAGTTTTACGAAGGATTTATGCCAATTACTCGTTCGATCAGGCTGTATAGCCGTTTCGGGCGGTTTAGAAGTCGCTTCGGATCGATTGCTAGAACTAATTGATAAAGGCGTAACCGTGGCTCAGGTGGCCCAAGTTGCCGATCATTTTACACAGGCCGGTATCTTAGTTCATGCCTATTTGATGTATGGATTCCCTACCCAAACCGCGCAAGAGACAGTAGATTCACTGGAAGTAGTTCGTCAGCTGGTGGAGAATGGGGTGATGCATTCGGGATTTTGGCATCAATTTGCTCTTACGGCACATAGTCCAGTAGGTCTAAATCCTGATGCATACCAAATAAAAATACTAAACCCTGAACCAGGCAGCTTCGCTAATAATGATTTAGAGCATGAGGATCCAACGGGAACAGATCATGCCCGGTTTAGTGAGGGCCTAAAGAAATCCTTGTTCAATTATATGCACGGCATCGGATTAGATATGCCGCTTCAGGAATGGTTTGATTTCAAAATTCCCCGCACGCAAATACCTAAAAACTACATTAAGCGCATTCTAGCACCTACGGCAGAATCGATGCCTAAACCCACCGCGAAAATTTGTTGGCTCGGACCAGTTCCTACTTTAGGCAAGACCTCTCGAGGAAAATCCATCCTTCAATTGAGTATGGGAAGAGATGAAGTGGAATTGCTTGTGCCAGAGAAATTGGGTTCATGGCTTTTGAATACCTTGTGGCATATTTCGGTGGGACCAAACAAAACCTGGATATTTGAAGAGTTTGAAAAGGAATATGCCAAAGCAGGTTTAGGCGACTTTACCATTTTCTGGGAGGGTGAAACGGTGGAGGAGTTAAGGGAGATGGGCTTATTGGTGGTGTAAATCACTATTCCCAAAATATTCATTTGTAAACAATTTTGTTTACATTTGAATTATGAACTCCTTCATTTCAAAATTTAAAGGCATCCATCCCGGGATTATTTTAAAACGGGAATTAAAAAAAAGAGCGATCTCTCAACGCCCTTTTGCCCTATCTATCGGGGAGCATCCACAAACACTTAATGCCATCACTAAAGGCAAGCGAAATTTAAATACCGCTTTAGCTCTAAAAATCGAACGACAACTCGAATTAGAAGAGGGGACTTTGGCATTACTACAAACCTACTTTGAAATTCAGGAGGAGAAGAAAAAAATCAAGCCGACTACACCTACTATAGCCAATATCAGAAAATCAGTATTTTGGGATACGGATATCAGTCAAATCGATTGGAATAAGCAAAAGAATGCGGTAATTCGACGCATATTTGAACGAGGAAATGAGCTTGAGATAGCAGAAATCAAGCAATTCTATGGTGCAGCTATCATCACAGAGGCCTTAAAACAAATAACTGGAGCACCTTACACCCTCAATTCAAAGCAACCAAATGAAAACGCTACACTACAACACGATTAATGAGTTGTTAAAAAATAGCCTTTTGATTGTAATGAATAGCCCCATTTTTGATTCCTTTCGCTTAGTGGGAGGAACAGCATTAAGTTTACAAATCGGTCACCGAGAATCAATCGATATTGATCTTTTTAGTGACATCAACTACGGAGAAATTGACTTTGACCACATCGATCATTTTTTAAGACAGAAATTCAAATTCGTGTCGACAACATCAATTCCGCCTGCTTTTGGGAAAGCCTATTTTCTAGACGTGGATAAAGAAAATGCCATCAAATTAGATGTATTCTATACGGACCCATTTATTCAACCTTGTATTGAGATTGACACAATAAGAATGGCCTCAATCGAGGAGATTATTGCAATGAAAATGGATGTAATTCAAAGAGGAGGAAGGAAAAAAGATTTTTGGGATTTACATGAATTACTTCCTAAATACAGCGTTCAACAAATGATAAATTTACATGAAAGACGCTACCCTTATTCCCATGATAAGGCTACAATTATCAAAAACTTAATCAATTTCGATTATGCAGATAACGACTTAAATCCCATTTGCCTGAAAGGTAAATATTGGGAATTTATAAAAGATGATTTTCAAGAGATTATCTCTGAGCTCAATCTTACTTGACAGAAAACAGAAAAGCCTCAAATTTCTTTGAAGCTTTTCTCTTAGTTGGCGGTCCGGACGGTGGGAATGAAACAAATCTGACTGAACTCAAAACAGACAAAAACGTCAAAATATAATAGTATTGGTATTATATTGGTTAGTCTAATTGTATCGAAATTGTATCAAATCAGGTCGTTCTGCTTCGGTTTTAGCACCACCCCTATACTTCCAAAAAATATAAGTCCATTCTGGTTGATTAG
>CAILUB010000264.1 GCA_903837305.1 uncultured Cytophagaceae bacterium | reverse complement strand
GCGTTAAAACGATATAATGAATTACATAAGGCTCAAATGGGCCTAAAATTAAGCTCTTCGGGGCAAACAGGAGTATCAGTAGGAATTACATATCCATTATAAAATAAATAGAATGAAAGTTGCAGTTGTAGGCGCCACTGGACTAGTAGGCGGAGAAATTTTGAAAGTATTAGCGGAAAGAAATTTTCCAGTTACGGAGTTAATCCCGGTAGCATCCGAGCGTTCGATCGGTAAAAAGGTAAATTTTAAGGGCCAAGACTTCACGGTGGTAGGTTACGAAACAGCGATTTCGATGAAACCAAACGTGGCAATTTTCTCTGCAGGTGGAAGCAGTTCATTAGAAATGGCTCCCAAATTTGCGGCGGCCGGCATCACCGTAGTGGACAACTCCTCTGCTTGGCGTATGGACCCTACTAAGAAATTAGTCGTTCCGGAAATCAACGCGAGCACGTTAACTCCAGAAGATAAAATTATTGCCAACCCGAATTGCTCGACCATCCAAATGGTAGTCGTGTTAAATCCCTTGCACAAAAAATACAAAATCAAACGTGTAGTCGTTTCTACTTATCAATCCGTAACTGGAACAGGTAAAGCAGCGGTCGATCAATTATTCGATGAGCGCGCTGGAAAAACCGATTATGCGAAAGTGTATCCCTACAAAATCGACTTAAATGTTCTTCCTCAAATCGATGTGTTCTTAGAAAACGGATATACGAAAGAGGAGATGAAGATGATTTTAGAGACGAACAAAATCATGATGGACGACTCCATCAAGGTGACAGCCACGACGGTTCGTATCCCTACCATCGGAGGACACTCAGAAGCAGTAAATATCGAGTTCGAGAACGATTTCGATTTAGCGGAAGTTCGTGCGATCTTAGAAAAAGAAGAGGGAATTATCGTTCAAGACGATCCGAAGAACTTAGTGTATCCAATGCCGATCACGGCACACGGAAAAGATGAGGTATTTGTAGGACGTATTCGCCGCGATGAATCTCAAAAGAACTCTTTGAATCTTTGGATCGTGGCTGATAACTTGCGTAAAGGTGCGGCTACGAATGCGGTTCAGATCGCAGAATACTTAGCGGCACACCACTTGATCTAATGACCAGACTCAGCGTCAATATTAATAAAATTGCCACCTTACGTAACTCGCGAGGTGGTAATAACCCGGATTTGATCCAGGTGGCGTTAGATTGCGAACGCTTTGGTGCACAGGGCATTACGGTTCACCCGCGTCCAGATGAACGTCATATTCGCTACGCGGATGTGTACGCCTTGAAAGAGAAGGTGACGACGGAGTTTAATATCGAGGGGAATCCGATGGAAGCCTCATTTGTGGAATTGGTATTAGCCGTTAAGCCAGCGCAAGTGACCTTAGTGCCTGATGCTTTAGGCCAAATCACCTCCAACCACGGCTGGGACACCATCAAACACCAAGAATTATTGAAGCGACTGATTGCTCCCTTTAAGGAAGCCGGCATTCGCACCTCCATTTTCGTGGACCCTGTTTTAGAAATGGTCGAAGCCGCTGCCACAACAGGCACTGATCGCATTGAATTATACACGGAACCGTATGCGAATGATTTCCCTACGAATCCGACGCAAGCGGTTGCTTCTTATCGAAAAGCAGCCTTTAGGGCTCATCAATTAGGATTAGGCATTAACGCTGGTCATGATTTAAGTTTAGAGAATTTAGCCTTTTTCCAAGCAAACGTAAATCCTTTGGACGAAGTCTCCATCGGACACGCGCTCATATGCGATGCCTTGTATTACGGCTTAGAGAATACGATTCAACTCTACCGCAGACAATTGAAATAAAAAAGGGCTTCGTTACATAACGAAGCCCTTTTTTATGAATGGAGAATAAATTACTCTACATCTCCAGTTAATACTACAGCACCACCAGCTACTGATAATTTGATCGTTTTTACTTTTCCAGCCGCGCGGCCAAAAGTGATCTCCGCCTCATAACCTTGTAATGAAGTAGCAAAGGTATCTGCTGTAGATGCTGGTGTTAAAACAGCTGCTTCAGAAGGATTAGCATCTGATGAAATCATCAATTTACCGTCTTTAGCGACAACAATCATTTTCTTAACGTATTCGTTGTCAGCCATCTTAAAGGTAGCTGCATAATCAGCAATCCCACCAGAAGAAGCAGACGCAACTGCAACGCCAGCCTTAACACCTTCTAAAGTTTGACCTTGTGCTTCAATTTTCAATTTTGTTACGGCACCGGCTACACGTGTAAATGTAATATCGCCTCCCATTCCACCTAAAACAAATGCGTCTGGCTTAGAGCCAGCTGTTAATTCTGTATCAGGAAATCCTTCCGCAGACATAATTAATTTTCCTTCTTTGTCAGCTAATTTCAAGACTTTAACATAAGGATTATCGCTCATGGTGTATTCACCCGCATAATCAGCGGCTTTTTGAGCAGTAGAAACAAAGGCCAAACAAGTCAGGGCCAAAGCTGACATAATAAAACGTAGATTTTTCATTTTTTTTTGAAGTTTAGGAATCCAAAATTAAGGATTTAAATGAGCTTCCAAATTTTGTGATCGAAATTTATTCAAAATCAACTAAAATTTTGGATGTAAAAAAGATTTATCTAATTTGCGCAAACAAAAGCAACCAATTCGCCCATTTAGACCCTACTGCATGAGATAAATCTCTACATTAACCATTTTACTTTTTTATGAGCAAAATACCCGTTAATGATGCAGCGTTAATTTCTGCCTACATCCAAGGTGATTCTAAATCGTTCGAAACGCTACTTAACCGTAGCAAATCTAAAGTATTCACGACTATTTATTTAATTGTGAAGGACCGCTACGTGGCGGAAGATCTTTTACAGGAAACCTATATCAAAGCTTTGGACGTCATCAACCAAGGCAAGTATAATGAAGAAGGCAAATTTCTTCCCTGGATTGTGCGCATCGCGCACAATATGGCCATTGACCACTTCCGAAAAGAGAAGCGATATCCTAAAATTGTATTAGACGATGGATCGCCCCTTTGGAACAGTTTTCAATTTTCTGAAGAAAGTTCAGAGGAAAAACAATTAAAAGAAGATTCGATCGTTAATATCAAGGACTTGATAAAAAAGCTTCCTGATGAGCAGCGCGAAGTACTCGTGATGCGCCATTACGAAGAATTAAGCTTCCAAGAAATTGCCGATTTAACCAACGTTAGTATCAATACCGCACTAGGGCGCATGCGTTATGCGCTCATTAACCTGCGAAAAATGTTAGAGAAACAAAACCTTGCCTATGACAAAAAACTCTACCCCGAATGACCTGATTAAACACCTTTATGAGCCTGAAATAGGGTTCCAGCAAACATTAAATGAAGACGAGAAGCAAGAACTTACTCG
>CAILUB010000263.1 GCA_903837305.1 uncultured Cytophagaceae bacterium | reverse complement strand
TAAATAGCGTGGCTATTATACTGCTCAATAGGATGATATCTAAATCCATTATTTTTTTAGTTTAGAGTTGATGAAGTTTAATAAACCAAGAATAGTAGGTGGCCAAAGACCGATAAAAATTGCCTTCTCCTTATCACCTACAACTAGGTAATTGTATTCACTCACACCGATTACTACGATAACGATCGCAACGATTAGCATCTCAGATGCTTTAAAATTTTTAAACATGATTCTTGATTTTTAAAATGTAATGCGTGTAATCTCGAGAAATTATAGACGGTTTACTAGTAATAAAAAGAAAAGTGGCCAATATACTTTTGGCCACTTTCAAAAATTATCACCCTAAATAATTAGTTAGGCAATACCACTGAATCAATCACGTGTACCACGCCATTACCAGCTACTAAATCAGCCACTACTACCGTAGATGTGCCGCCTTTTTCATCTTTCAAAATTACTTTACCATCCTTAAGTGAAGCTTGTAAAGTTCCTCCGCTTACCGTTTTTAATGACAAAGTTCCTTTAGCGGCATTGATTGCTTTCACAACATCTGCTGCTACAAACTTACCTGCCACCACGTGGTAGGTTAATACCTTAGCAAGAATTGCCTTATTCTCTGGCTTCAATAAAAAATCAACTGTTCCTGCAGGTAATTTTGCGAACGCTGCGTTTACAGGTGCAAAAACCGTGAAAGGACCCGCACTTTGAAGCGTGGTAACTAAATCTGCCGCTTTTACTGCTGCTACTAAAGTTGTATGATCTGCTGATCCTACCGCAATATCCACGACTGTCTTCTGAGCGCTAGCAGAAAAGGATAAAGCAATTGCTGCCACTAGGGACAAGGCTAATTTTTTGAACATCATATACTGATTGTTTAGATTGTGTTCATACATAACTTATTAATAATCAATAAGTTTTGAGAAAGATGAATTAAAATTTATTTGTGCCTGAACCAGCAATCGGTTCGGTCGTTTTCGTAGGATTTGAAAACGGTATTTACGGGAGAACCGTGGAATAAATTTTCATTAAAGCGCGTTCGAGCTAGGTAATTAAAGGCACCCATGTCACCCGTGTAAGCAGACTTATTCGCGTGATTATAGGTTGAGTGCAAGGCACACAATTGTTGCAGAAATTCAAAAAAGATCGGAAACGAACCACCAAAGACACCGCAATTTAAAAGCACCTCAGACGCAATCCGTTCCTCATAGGCACTATAATCGGAAATTTGCCCGCGAAGGTGTTCCGCATGCGCCAGCATCCAGTCATTATGTAGGGTTTTAGGCTCATCCCCGCAGAAAAGGGCATCTGGATTAGTAGTATATAGTGGATGAATGAAGGGGTTTTGGGCCAAAGTCACATCCGATACATCTGTCACAAAAACACCCTGAACATCCGTAATCGTAGCAAGATAATCGCGGTACACAAAATAGCGGTAGACATTCGGATTATAGTGGGGATTATAGCAAATGCGTTCGAAGGAAATATACTCATTCTCATAACGCGCACAGGTTTGGTCGGAAAAACTATTGTGAAAAATGACGCCTTTCAGTTTCGCTGCGGCCACTGATTCCGCCCATTCCCTTACGAGTTCATAGGAATCATCTGCTAGCGTCATGTTCCGATTTACATCATACACCCCCGTTATGTGGCACGCTAATACAAGATGCTGCATGTTTAATTAGCGTTCAAATGGAGTTCTTGCTTCAATAAGGCGCAGGTACTGTTCGGATTATTGCGGTAATAGATGTAGGATCTTTGGAATACCTTCTTCGTTTTAAACTCAATCTCAGCGCGCTCAAAAAAAGCTGAATCCGCCGCAAAACCACCTTTAAAGTCAATGCTTTTAAATACTTTTTGATGGCCAAATAAGGTCCCAAAAAGCACCGCATCATCCAAGTGAATGGGCTTACTTAAATCATTTTTATCAGGAACGTAATAATCTTCCACCGTGTCTACCACCGTTTCTGCGGTAGAACAAATCAAATCCACGTTTTCAATCTCCTGTAAACAAGTGCTTAAATGATAGGGCTTGTACTCGTCATCACTATCTAAAATGGTGATAAAATCCCCTACACTGATTAATACTCCCCGATTGATGGATTCCGCCTGACCGCGGTTACTATGGCGAATATAGATGATTTTTTCTTCGTGAGCCTCCACATATTCTAGCAAGGCTTTGCGGTCATTGCCCTTACTCCCATCGTCGATGATGATCAACTCGAAATCCTGAAAATCTTGCTGTAAAACAGAATCAATGGCTCTTTTGGTTAATTGAAAGTCCGTATTGTAAACGGCCATCAACACCGATATTTTAACATTCTTAGGCATGACCTACTTATAAGTTGCGCCAAAATAGGCCTTAACGGAGGCAAATGTAGTCAAATATAAAATAGCAAATTGTTATGTTCTATTAAATATCAGTTTGATCATTTGACATTTCCTTTAGATAAAAACTAGGATTCACTCCTACATATTTTTTAAAGGCAGCATAGAATGTCGATCGATTAGCGAAACCACTTTGGTACATATACGTTTCTAATGTATACTGATCAAAGGAATCACGTTGTAATAGAAAATTGTGTATGCGAAGTCGATTAATGTATTCTGCGAAAGAAATACCATAGTATTTTTTAATCAGCTTCGATAATTTAGTGGCCTGTATATCCATCGATTTAGCCATGGCAGCTAAGTCAAAATCGGACTCTAAATAAGCCTTGTCCTTTTTCAGCTGAACATCAAATTTTATTGCATCCTTATCCGACTGCATTTCTAACAGAAGCTCAGGTTTAATTTCATCGATAGAAGGTGTCCCCTTTTTTTTAGGCACAATGCAGCCATCCATATTTTCCTGCACATTAGGCGTGGTAATAAAATAGGTGAAAAGTGAAATCCCAATCACACATTTGATGAATTGAGACGGAGGATCGAAGGAATTATTGAAAAACAAATTGAGGTACTGGTAGAATTGAAGTAAAAAGTAAATCGTAACTGCTCCACTCAATAAATTCAGCCAATTCATCGATTGTCTATTGATATAGGCATATTGTGCCCCCATTTTTTGTTTTGTTTTCCAAATTAAAAACAAGCAAATCAATCCGTAAACGATACCAAAAACGATGGAAACTGGTTGTACAAATCCGGCTGGAATCCAGCCCATGGGAGTGGATATGAAGTACTTATTTTGGGCATAATATTGGTCTAAAATGGCAGTCTTTTCTGCCACAGATAAAAACAAATCTGGCGCAACTCCAATGGTCAGCAATATAGGAAATAGAAAATGTAGGTATAATTTAGCCTTGGTTTTCGAACCCGGCAACAGCATACTTCGCACATACCAATAAAGCACCACAGGTAAAAAAATCCGAATAATATTAGGCGTTCTAAGGATAAAAAGTATTTGGTAAATATGCTTTGAGGTTAATGCATAAATGTAAAATTCCAAAAACACCAATGAAAAAATAATCCATCCCAATAAATATACCTGAGGTATTCGCGGAAAGCGGACAATCAAATAACTGATGAATAAAAGGCCTATTCCACTTGTCAAAAAGGATAAATAAGGCACAAACTCAAACATAATTTTATGGTTAACTTCTGAATTATAGACAAAAATTACCTAAAAATGGACAAAATACAAGTTAAATTATCTCCCAGAATCAAGTAAAAGGTGAAAATTTGGTCTTCACCTTAAACATGATTAAGCCATGAAAAAACTAATTCTAATTTCCTCCTTTTGTTTGTTAACAGTGGCAGTCTTTGCTCAAGCCTCTACTGCTAACTTTCAGTATTACAAAGTAAAAACTGGCCAGCGAGCTGCATTTAATGAGGCATTAAAAAACCATGTAGCTAAATTCAGAAAAGCAGGCACACCTCTATCGTGGATTGTTTTCAATCTAACTGGAGGAAGCCACCATAATGAAGTACTTGCTATTTATAACCGTGGACTTTCTTGGGAACAACGCGACGCTTTAAGCGCTACCACAGCTAACTCTGAAGCTGCAAGCGATTTCTACCTAAAGGTTTCCCCCTTTTTAGAGGGAGTAACTGGTGGCGAAATCATCACTTACAGAGCTGAATACAGCAATAGCCCCATGAAAGAGGTAACGGATAAAGTGCGTTCAAATTTTCTTACCATACGATATGCACCAGCCCAAGAGTTTTGGGATGTTATAAAGCGCTTACCGAAGGTTTGGGATAAAGTAGGTATGAAAATCGCTACTTACACTACATCTGGACAAAACCGCTTAGTTTTCTCACGCCGCTTCCCTAATGGCTGGAAAGAATTAGATGAAATGTCTACACTAAAAACTGCTTACGACGAAGTTTATGGCAAAGGCGCCTACGAGAAGGATATGGCTATCATGCGCACCTATGTGGTAGAAAATGAAACTACCTATATGACGTTACAACCTGATTTATCTTCTAAGTAATTCTGTTTACTTCATTTTTAAAAAGGCCCTTAATGGGTCTTTTTTGTTCCCTTTTCCGATTTAGGAACAACAAAAATTTTCATATACTTCTTAGAAATACTATGTTTAAGAAAAAAAACGATGAACAAACTATTACTCATTGCCTTATCGATTTTTACCCTTTCTTCCTGCACGAAAAGCGGAGAAACTGTGTCTAACTACTTCACCTATTCTGACAGCTTAGAAGCTGGTGGGGTTAAAATGATTCCTATTCAAACCTCTGCCGGTACTTTTAAGGTGTGGACAAAGCGTTTTGGAAATAACCCTAAGATCAAAATCCTCTTATTACATGGTGGTCCAGCGATGACACACGAGTACATGGAATGTTTTGAGACTTTTTTCCAAAGAGAGGGCTTCGAATTCTACGAATACGACCAGCTAGGCTCCTATTACAGTGATCAACCCACAGACTCAACCCTTTGGAAAACGGAACGATTTGTGGAAGAGGTGGAACAGGTGCGTAAGGCCATTGGTGCTGATTCCACTAATTTTTATGTAGTAGGAAATTCATGGGGCGGCATTTTAGGCATGGAATATGCGTTGAAATACCAAAAGCATATCAAAGGTCTTGTGGTATCTAATATGGTAGCAAGTGCCCCTGAATATGGAAAGTATGCAGAGGAGGTTTTAGCGAAACAAATGGATCCAACAGTTTTAGCAGAGGTTAGAGCTATCGAGGCAAAAAAGGATTTCAATAATCCGCGCTACATGGAACTATTAATCCCTAATTTCTACCAAAAACATATTTGCCGTTTAAATGAGTGGCCAGATGCCTTGAATCGCACCTTTAAGCATGGAAATAGTGCCGTTTATGTTCGAATGCAAGGACCGAGTGAGTTTGGAATTAGCGGACTTTTGGAGAAATGGGATATCAAAAACCGTCTTAAAGAAATCTACGTACCTACCCTCATGATCGGTGCAAAATACGATACGATGGATCCTAAGGCCATGGAGGAACAAAGTAAATTAGTCCAAAACGGCTCCTATTTATATTGTCCTAACGGCAGCCACTTAGCGATGTGGGATGACCAAAAAATCTACATGAACGGCGTCATTTCGTTCATTAAGAAAGTAAATGGGAAATAAACCTGCTTCCTATGAAACTAATTGTCTTACTCCTAAGCCTTTCTACCCTAGTAAACGCCCAAAACTTATTAAAAGACGCAATCGCCTTTCGCCTAGGCGCTTCTGTGAATCCTCGATTACTTTCTGAAAACGAAGCCTATAGGGGCATCGCTAGCAATGAATTTACAAGCATAACCGCCGAAAATCACATGAAAATGATGCTGGTCCATCCGGCAGCCGACCGTTTTGACTTCTCGAAAGGGGATGAAATTGTGGCATTTGCTTCGGCGACTGGCAAGCGTATCCATGGGCACACCTTGGTTTGGCATAATCAGGTCCCTCAGTGGATGAAGGATTTCAAAGGCGATCAAAAAGCCTGGGAAGATCTACTAAAGCATCATATTCAAACCGTCGTGGGGCACTACAGGGGCAAAGTAGCCGGATGGGATGTGGTGAACGAGTCCTTCTTAGACGACGGCAGTTTGCGTTCTTCTCTTTGGGCGGATCATATTCCCGATTATATTGCCAAAAGCCTCCTTTGGGCTCACGAGGCAGATCCCAATGCCACGCTTTTTTACAATGATTACGGACAAGATGGCCATCCTAAAAAGATGCAGGCCATTCTTAACCTTGTGGCGGATCTAAAAAGCCGTCAAATTCCCATTCACGGAATCGGTTTGCAAATGCACATTAATGTAGATTCGAAGCGCACACAAATCGAGGAAGTAATTACTAAATCAGCTCAAACAGGATTAGCCGTTCATTTTTCAGAGGTAGACGTAGCGGTCAATCCGAAGAATAATCCTGAATTCGTGTACGATGAGAAAGCCTCAGCCGCTCAAATGGAACTATACAAATTTCTTTTCAAATCGTTCCAAAGCATCCCGATGAAGCAACAATACGGCATCACTTTTTGGAACATTTCAGATAAGGATTCCTGGTTACGCGGTTATTTCAAGAGACCGAAAGAATACCCTCTTTTGTTTGATGAGAATTATGCCAAAAAACCAGCCTATACCGAACTTACAAAGTCTTTAAATAAGCTATACTAAGTGGCACCTGCGCTCGAGCATTTGAATTCTCATCTTCTAAATAATAATACTTTACGGAGCTCTTTTTAGCCTGCTTCAAGATTTTTTTAACATCAATTTGACCCGAACCTAAAGGCACATCGTTTTCTGGTGAAGTCTTCACATCCAATCCCACAGCTAATCCCTTTTTCAAATCCTTCACGTGCATCAACCTAAATCGATTCGGATATTTCTTCAGATAAGCCACTGGATCTTGACCAAATTGATGTACCCATAGGATATCAAGTTCAAAGGAAACGTAATCCAGATTCGTATGTTGGATCAAATAGTCATACAAGGTTCCGTTTTCATATGGCGTAAAATCGTAACCATGGTTGTGGTAACTGAATTCAATACCATTCTCCTTTAGTTGTTGACCCACTCGATTAAAGTCTTTCACGGCGGCATCTGCCTGCTGAACAGTAAATTCACCTTTGTGTGGAATCATTCCCACCCGCACAAATTCCGCACCTAGCGTCTTTGCATCTCGAATTACCGCATCTGTTTTATTCGTCAAAGCATCATAATAAACACCATAACTCGTACAAACCATCCCTCTCGCATCTAACAAAGCTCTCATTTCAGCGGCCGTTTTACCGAACAGATTCGAAAACTCGATGTTAGAAATGCCCATCTGCTTGATATAATCCAAGGTCCCTGGGACATCCTTGCTAAAATCATTTCTAAACGTAAATGAGACAACGCCTGGCATATCTTTCAATGCTTTGCTAAATCGTTGTTGCCCCAAAATGACCTGCGAAAGCAGCAGCAAGCATAGTAAACTGCATTTTTTCATATTTTAGATAGGTTTATACCATTAAATCTAGTAAAATACACCGAATTAAATGCATTCACCAAAATGAAAAATAAATCAAAATGGATCCTTCAGGCATCCTTCGGCCTGATTCTGACAGGGAGCGGACTTTCCATGGCTATCGACGCAGGAATCACAAAATTTCAAGGGGGTGACTGGTTCTATTACGGAACAGGTGCCCTGCTCATTTTCCAAGCGGGTCTTTGCCTAGTCATCGACGCCGCTAAATACAGATAGGCTAAACAAATTTCAAAAATTCTAGTTTAATTTGTACAATTTTTTATTTCAATAATCATATTGATGCCTACACACATATACGATATTGCGATTATAGGTGCAGGGGCATCCGGATTACAGTTATTATATGAACTGACACAAGTTGATCCTGAACAAAAAATTTTACTGCTGGATTCAGGAGATCGTTCCACGAAAAGCTGGTGTTTTTGGGAGGACAAATCCTCGAGTTGCTTCCCCTTTTTAGTCGAAAAATCATGGCATTCCATGACCTACAGAACAAGTTCTGGGAAAACCTTACATTCGAAAATTACTCCTCTTCAATATAATTATATCTCCTCCGATCGGTTTTTTGACTATTTTTTTACTGAATTCATTCCAGCGAATCCGAACATTACATTAGTAAAAAGCTGGGTAAAAGAAATACAAGAAGGGGGCGATCTACATTCCATTGTTTGTGAAGATAATTCCTCCTACTATGCTAAGCGAGTGGCTGATTCTAGACCTCAGAAATCGGAAGATCCCGCACTCATCTACCAGCATTTTAGTGGAAAATTCATTGAGTTTGAAGAGCCTATTTTAGACGAATCTTCTATGACCTTAATGGATTTCAGCCTACCCGTTTCTACTCCAGAAATGGCTGTATTCCATTATATATTACCCTTTAGCAAAACAAAAGCACTAATTGAAACCACGGTATTTACACAATTACCTTATGACAAAGAGGCCTATGAATCTATTTGGCAAAACTATGTAACTACGCACTATGGCTCTCAGAAATATAAAATTCTATCCATTGAGGCTGGAACTATTCCGATGGGAGGCAAAACACTAATAAAAAATGGACGTGTTTTCACAATAGGCGCAGCAGGAGGAAACATGAAAGCTTCCACCGGATATGCCTTTACCCGAATGCACCAAGATGCTATATATCGAGCCCAAAATCGTTCCATAAAAGGGCCTAAAAGGTTTCGTTTTTATGATAAAATGCTTTTAAAAATCATGCAAAACGAAATGAATAAAATTCCAGAAGTGATGGATAGGCTGTTTACAAGAGTTCAAACTCCCAAGATTCTTCGTTTTCTAGACGATAAAAGTTCGCTACTAAATGACATAGGTTTGCTTTCCCAATTAGACATCCCCCTTTTCATTAAACATCTGTTACGTTGAAAAACTATATTGGAGCCTTCGTCACTTTAATCTATCTAGCTGCCTACTTACTGTTAGGTCCTTGGTCTAGCTCCATTGATCTAATAATTTGTGGATCATTGCTTTTACTCATTGGAATACCGCACGGTGCAGGCGACCATTTAATTGCTCAAAAAATTGCTTCTAGAGAAAATCTCACCTTTCATTTAAAGCCTTTTATCGTTTATTACCTGGGTATCATGCTGGCCTATGCAGCCCTTTGGTTCATTTCACCGCTGGTGGGGTTCATAATTTTCATCGCTATCAGTGTATTTCATTTCGGAGATATGGAGGATGTACATCCGGTAGATTCTTCAAATAACTGGCTAAATCTAGTCAAAACGATTTGTCTCGGTTCCGGGATTTTGTCGTTCATTCTCGTTAGCCATTGGTCGGAAGTTTTAGAAATTACAACAGCGATGCAGGTAAATTTACCTAAGAATCTACCTCCTTTTTCTCTTCTTTTCAGTCTATTATTATTGATTTTTGGTTTCCAAAAGAAAAATTTTCATCCC
>CAILUB010000262.1 GCA_903837305.1 uncultured Cytophagaceae bacterium | reverse complement strand
CAGTAAGCTTTAAGAATAGTAAGACTTCAGTAGACGTTTCAATCGGTGGAAAGCCATTTACCTCTTATTTTTATCCAGGTCAGGATGTGTTAAAGAAAGCGGTTTTGTTTCCATTGATTTCTGCTAAAGGAACTACCATAACGCGTGGTTATCCAATGGCACCTCGTGCTGGTGAGCGCGTTGATCATCCACATCATGTGGGTATGTGGTTAAATTATGAGGATGTGAATGGTTTTGACTATTGGAACAACTCAACTAATATTATTGCTTCTTTACAGAATCACAAGATGGGAACTATCGTACATTCCTCTATTGTGAAGCAAGATGCAAAGTCAGGTACGTTAGTCGTATCTGCAGAATGGGTTGATAATGATGGTAAAGGTCAAAAAGTTTTAGAAGAAAAAACAACTTATGTTTTTTCGGGTACGGCTGATTCAAGAACAGTGGATCGCATAACAACCTTGACAGCTGTAGCTGACCAAGTTTTATTCAAGGATGTGAAAGATGGCATGTTTGCTATTCGCGTCGCTCGTCAATTAGAAATTCCTTCGAATAAGCCAGATGTTTTTACAGATGCACACGGCGTGGAAACTAAAGTTCCTGTTATGGATAATACAGGCGTAAATGGAAACTATTGGAGTTCTGAGGGAGTGAAAGGCGAGGCCGTTTGGAGTACGCGTGCTAAATGGATGAATTTGCACGGTGAAATGGATAATCATCCTATTTCTGTAACTATTTTCGATCATCCGGCTAATGTTTCCTATCCAAGTTATTGGCATGCAAGAGGTTATGGATTGTTTGCTGTCAATCCATTAGGAGCCAAGGTATTCAGTAATGGTAAAGATGAGCGTAATTTGACATTGAAGAAGGGGGAATCAGTTACCTTTAAGTACCGTACGCTTATTTCTGATCGTCTAAATTCTAAAGAAGAATTAGACAAAATTCAAGCGGAATTCGCGACTGTGAAGTAATATTTAAGAAAATACTCTTATTTTTGTAGGATAAAGGGGGCTCTTGTAGCCCCTATTTTCTTTATTCTATGCAATTATCCTTTTTAGGAGCCGCCAGACAAGTAACAGGAAGTATGTTCTTGTTGCAATTGGAAGATGGCTATCAAATATTAATCGATTGTGGTACGGACATGGAGCGAAAGCTCGACTTCGATGAACCCGTAGAGCAAAAATCATTTTTTCCTTTTGATGCTTCATTAATTAACTTAGTGATATTAACGCATGCACACATTGATCACTCAGGAAACATTCCCATGTTATACCGAGAGGGCTATGAAGGCCAAATTTTGTGCACGCCACCCACGGCTGATTTAGCAGAATTATTGTTGATGGATTCGGCTAGTTTACACCTTCGTCGTTTAAAAGCAGCACAAGGGGATAGTCGAAAGAAGCACAAACAAATGGATCGCTTACTTCGCAAAGGAGATCTGTATCTTCAAAGAGATGTGGAGAATGCGATGGATAATTTTGTGACTTTACAATTCAATCGCAAGTTTATTGTTTTTCCAGGTTTAGAAATTACGTTCGTACCAGCTGGTCACCTTTTGGGTGCCGCGCACGTATTGATTTCTGTTACTGAGAATGGTGAGACAAAAACTATCGGTTTTAGTGGAGACATAGGTCGTGCGAATTATCCTTTGCACATAGACCCTCAACCATTCCCTGAAGTAGATTATTTGATTTGCGAGACTACCTATGGAAATCGAATTCATGAGGATAAGGAAAGTCCAATGGATGCTTTGGGAAGAGTGATTAAAGAAACCTGTATTGATCGACCTGGTCGTCTGGTAATTCCTGCCTTTTCTGTAGGAAGAACTCAGGCTGTCTTATATACACTTAATAAATTGATCGAGGAGCGTAATTTTCCTGCGGTTCGTGTTTTTACAGATAGTCCGATGGGCCGTAGTTCTACTAAGATTTATTCTAAATATCTTTCCTATTTAAATCCAGAGGCGCGAGAATTCCATAAGGAAAATGATGAATTGTTTGATGTAGATAATTTGATATTTCTTCAGACAGAAAAGGAAAGTAGAGCTATTAAGGATTACCGGGAGCCTTGCATTATAATTTCGTCATCTGGCATGATTTCTGGTGGTCGCGTGGAGCAACATATTGCAGATAATATTTCTAATACGTATGCTACTATTTTATTGATCGGATATACTGCTGAAGGAACCTTAGGACGTCAATTATTAGCTGGAACGGATATGATTGTGGTAAAAGAAAGAGAGTATAAAGTGAATGCCCAGATTCGTAAAATTGATGTATTTTCTGGTCATGCTGATCAGACTGGACTTTTGGATTTTGTTAAGCAGCAGAAACCTAGTAAACTTAAAAAGATATTCCTTTCTCATGGAGAGGAGCAAAGTATGCTAGAGTTTGCCTCTATTTTAAACGGGTTAGGTTTTAGTGAAGTTATTTTACCCCAAAAGGAGGAGACTTTCGAGCTTTAATTTTATTTTTGTATTAAAATTTATGCCTTATGAAAACATTATTGGAATTCGAAAAGCCTATCGCAGAATTAGAGGATAAATTGATTGAGATGCGAAAGCTTGCTTTAGAGAATAATGTCGATGTGACAGCTACAGTTGCATCCTTGACTGATAAGATAGTAGAATTGAAAAAGGAAACATTTTCGAATTTGACTCGTTGGCAGCGTGTTCAGTTATCCCGTCATCCGGACCGTCCTTATACATTTGATTACATTGAGCATCTCTGTGAAGAATTTATTGAGATTCACGGCGATCGAAATGTGGGTGACGATAAAGCTATGGTGGGTGGTTTTGGAACAATTGATGGAGAAATGACTGTCATGTTTATTGGTCAGCAAAAAGGTCGCAATACGAAAGAGCGCCAATACCGTAATTTTGGTATGCCTAATCCTGAAGGATACCGCAAAGCGCTTCGCTTAATGAAGATGGCGGAGAAGTTTAATAAACCTATTGTTTGTTTGATTGACACACCTGGGGCATTCCCTGGATTAGAGGCGGAAGAAAGAGGTCAAGGAGAAGCGATCGCTCGCAACATTCGTGATATGTTTATGCTCAAGGTTCCTGTGATCTGTGTTATCATTGGGGAAGGGGCATCTGGTGGTGCTTTAGGCATAGCGGTAGGTGATCGAGTTTTAATGATGGAAAATACCTGGTATTCCGTAATTTCTCCCGAATCTTGTTCCTCTATCTTATGGAGAAGCTGGAATTACAAAGAACAAGCGGCAGAAGCCTTGAAATTAACAGCTAATGATATGTTAGCTAATAAGTTGATCGATGGTATTATTCCTGAGCCTTTGGGCGGAGCGCACCTTCATCCTGAAGAGGCAGCTGCAACATTAAAGGCGGTAATTAAAAAGGAATTAGCTATACTTTCAGCATTGGATCCTGCTACGCGTATTGCACAGCGGATTGATAAGTTCGGAGCTATGGGTGAGGTTATTGAATAATATGGCAGTTCCTAAAGCGATTATCTTTGATTTAGGGAATGTCTTATTGCCTATTGATTTAGATAAAACCTACTCCGCCTTTTCAGCTTATTCTAGCTATAACAAAGAGGATATTTGTTCCATTATCAACGATAACCAACTCTGGGTTCCCTATGAGTCAGGTAAACAATCTGATAGTGAGTTTAGAGAATTTCTGCGTTTTCGTCTTGATTTAACTATTTCAGATCTTGAATTTGATGAAGCTTTCTCTGCATTACTATTGAAATTTCATGAAGGTGTGTATGAATGGATTGCATCCTTGCAATCTCGGTATCACCTTATTTTATTGAGTAATACAAGTTCAATTCATGCAGAGCGTTTTACTAAAGTTTCCTTAGGGCCTTTGGGCCAAAATTTGTTCAGTTTATTTAACCAAGTCTATTATTCATTTGAAATGGGTTTGGTCAAACCTGATCCAGCAATTTATCATCGAGTTTTAACAGAACAGGGTTTTTCGCCTTCACAAGTATTGTTTTTTGATGATAATCTCGCTAATATTAATTCAGCTAAATCTATTGGAATCGATTCCTATTTAATAGATCCAAATCGTACTTTTATACAAATACAAGAAATCTTAGATACCTATGTTAGTTAGTAGCCCCATTTTTGATGTATTATTTAAGCTAGCAGGCTGGAAATTAGTAGGAGAGGTTCCTAAAGATTTAAAGAAAGCATTGGTTATAGTTTGTCCTCATGCCACTTGGAAAGATTTTATTGTGGGATTAGGGGCTCGTTCTTTAATGAGAATGCCTATTTTATTTTGGGGAAAGAGGGAGTTGTTTGATGGGCCTTTTGGAGGAATTTTTACTTGGTTAGGTGGCTATCCTGTGAATAGAGGAACTAAATCTAATTTAGTCGATGCTATAGTTGATATTTACAATTCAAAGGAATCGTTTTATGCCGTTTTAGCACCAGAGGGGACACGCAAAGATGTTCAAGAATTAAAAACGGGTTTCTATTATATCGCTGATGGAGCGAAGGTACCCTTGATTATGATTGGTTTTGACTTTGTGAATAAAGAGATTAAAATACGCGATCCTTATTATACAACAGGTGATTTCAATAAAGATAAACTAGATATCGCTCGCTATTTTCAAACGATTCCTGGTGTTCAAAAATCTTGGATCAAGAATTACTTAGCAGAAGCAGCAGAATAGATTAATTGAGCAGTTTTTTGAGAGGCACCTGCATTTCCTACTAAATCTTGTAGGTTCTTATAATCTTCCTTTTGCTGTTGATATTTCTTTCCCTTCGTCAATAAATCCTTTATCCACGCTGTCATGTGATCAACTGAGAATTTAGCCTGAATTAATTCAGGTACAGCTAATTTATCTAATATGATGTTGACTAGCGATATATATTTTATTTGAATGACTATTTTCGCCAAAGAATAAAAGACCCAATCCGTCTTATAAACCACTATTTGAGGTGTATTTAATAAGGCGGTTTCTAAAGTGGCCGTTCCTGAGGTAACGATTGCCAGTTCAGCTTGTTGAACAATATCATAAGTTTGATCGAATAATACAGGTATCGAGGATTGATATAACTCCTTCATTTCTGAAACACCAGCAATTACAAAAGAAAGGTCAGGATTCACTTTCGCTAGTTGTTCAAATAGGGGTAAGGCGGTTTTAATTTCCTGTTTGCGACTTCCAGCTAATAAGGCAATGTAGGATTTACCTTTAAATGCAAAGGACTCATTTGGTGTAAATGCCTGAATGGCATCTTGAAGTGGGTTTCCTACATATTCAGTGGGAATACCAACCTCTCTAAACAGTTTTAATTCAAACGGAAATATCACATAAAGATGATCAATCCATTTCTTTAATTCGCCTATTCTACCTTTATTCCAGGCCCAAACTTTAGGAGCAATATAGAAATGTGTTTGGAATCCTTTTTTCTTAGCAATCTTAGCTGCCTTTAAATTAAATCCGCCGTAATCGATAAAAATGATGGCATCTGGTTGAAATGAGTCAATCTGCAGAGCAAAGGTCTTGAACAGCCCCTTTAAGCGCTGAAGATTTTGAATGACTCCCAGTATTCCCATAATCGCTAATTGATTATGGTGTATAAGAATATCCGCACCTTGAGCTTTCATTGAATCTCCACCCCAGGCCTGAATATGGGCCTCATTATCCAATTTTTTAATTTCTTGGATAAGATTAGACCCGTGAAGATCTCCTGATTTTTCTCCTGCAAGGATGAAGTATTTCATTTTTATTCTCCGAAGTATTCAACGGAGTTTTTATTTGTCTCAATTAAATGAATCTTATGTAATGTCGCAGAAGTAGAAGTAGCTTTAATTTTAGGAGCAAGTATCTTCCAAAATTCCATTACGAGTATTTCACAACTCGCTAGTTTTCCTAACATAAAATCTACGTCTAAATTAAGGT
The DNA here is from genome assembly GCA_903837305.1 of uncultured Cytophagaceae bacterium. Lineage (GTDB taxonomy): Bacteria > Bacteroidota > Bacteroidia > Cytophagales > Spirosomataceae > Aquirufa. The sequence continues at coordinate 5,001 of CAILUB010000262.1, read as the reverse complement.
TTTTATGATCGACTTTGTCAATAATTTCTGCCTTAATCAAATCACCTAATTGCTTTAAATCATAAACAAATCCCGTTTCTGGATCTGGTAAGCCTTTTACTGTAACTATTAATTCAAAGTTATGTCCATGCCAATTATAATTAGCACAAGGTCCAAATATGGCTTGATTTTTTTCTTCTGTCCAGGCTGGATTGAATAAGCGATGTGCTGCGTTGAAATGTTCCTTACGGATAACGTATACCATTGTTTTCAGTTTTTGTGGAGGGACTCTGGGAAAACAATAGCAGAGTTCCAATAATTCTACAAAGTTAATAAACGTTCCGGGAATCTGTGTAAATTTGTTTTTTTAATCCCTTTGAAATGATCATAGTAACTGGTGCCGCAGGCTTTATTGGTAGTTGTTTGATTCAAAAGTTAAATGAATTGAAATTTCGCTATATCATAGCGGTAGATGATTTTTCTACTGAAGAAAAGAATCGGAATTTAGAAGGGAAGTCTATTATGACTCGCGTAGATCGGCAAGACTTGTTTGCATGGTTAGAGAAAAATAATCGAGAGGTAGAATTCTTTTTTCATATTGGGGCCAGAACGGATACGACCGAGTTTGATACAAAAATTTTTGATGAGCTTAATGTTGCATATTCCAAGAAAGTTTGGGAGGCATGTGTGGCGTATCAGATTCCTTTAGTGTATGCGAGCTCAGCTGCAACTTATGGCTTAGGAGAAATTGGTTATGAGGATAATGAGAATACAATTTCTTCATTAAAACCGTTGAATCCCTACGGTGATTCGAAAAACAACTTTGATATATGGGCCTTACAGCAAGATAAAAAACCTTTTTTCTTTGCTGGCTTAAAGTTTTTCAACGTCTATGGTCCTAATGAATACCACAAAGGACGTATGGCCTCCGTTATATGGCATGCCTATCGTCAAATTCAATCAAACGGAGCACTTAAATTATTCAAATCTCACCGCGATGACTTTAAAGATGGGGAACAAATGCGTGATTTTATTTACGTAAAAGACTTAATCGATGTATGTGTGTTCTTAATGGAACATCGCAAAAATTCAGGTATTTATAATTTAGGGACAGGCAAGGCGCGTTCTTTTAATGATTTAGGCAAGGCAACCTTTACGGCTTTGGGATTAGAACCTAAAATTAACTACATCGATACACCGGAAGATATACGGGATAATTACCAATATTTTACGGAGGCAACTATGGATAAGTTACGTTCAATCGGTTATACGAAGGATTTTACGAGTCTAGAAGACGGAGTGAAAGATTATGTACAAAACTACTTAGTTAAGCAGCTGTATTATTAAGCATCTTTTTTAAGCCCTCCTCTGCAAAACCTTTTCCATAGGCGAATAATTGTATGTTCGCGGCAAATATGGAAAGAAAGGCAATTTCAATACTTTTTGTGCTGAATAAAGCAGCTATAAAAATCAGCATACTATAAGCGACAATTCCAGATAAAAGGAATAAGCCATATATTGGCATGGCTAATAACGTAATTCCAGTAAGGACGTAATAGCTGAAAAATAAGAATGGGAAGAAATGAACAGCTTTTAATTCCTTCGGGAAGAAACGGCTGATATTAATGCGTGCTCTGCCAAAGAAATGTAATTGCTTGTAGAATTGTCTAAAATCGGTTCTGCGTTTATGGTAGATGAAGGCCTTAGGGATTAAGCCAGACTTGAAGCCTAAGGATATACAGCGAATACTAAATTCGATGTCTTCGCCCATACGAGTAATTTTAAATCCTCCAGTGGCTTCGTATACTTTTCGGGAGATTCCCATATTAAAACTTCGTGGGTGAAATTGTCCACCGATGTTTTTTTCTTTACCTCTGATTCCGCCCGTTGTGAAGAAAGAGGTCATGGAATAGCTAATGGCTTTTTGGATGGGAGTAAAGCTGGGATGATCTTGATCTGGCCCTCCAAAAAGGTCTAAACCTTCCGCTTGCACCGCTTTATCCACCTCCGTTAAATAAGACGGTTCTAACAGCGCATCTGAATCGAGGATGATGAAATAATTGCCTTTTGCACGTTCAAAAGCATAGTTTCTTGCGAAACCCTGGCCTCCGTTTTCTTTGACATAATAGGCTAACGAAAAACCATCTTTGTATTTATCAATGATGGCTGAAGCATCTTCTGTTGAACCATCCTCTATGACTACTACCTCAAAATCTCTGAATTCCTGCGTTTGAATGCAAGCTAATAACTCATCCAACTCTTGTGGTCGGTTATAAACAGGGATTATCAGGCTGTAGGCCGGCGTTTTCATTTTATAAGGAACGAAGCGTTACTTTGCTGGCAGAAATAATTTGATCGAATTCTGAATCGCCTAAAGCGGCAGATAAGAACCAAGATTCATATTGTGATGGTGGTAAGTAAATACCTTTATCCAGCATACCTTTAAAATATTTGCCAAATAAGGCGGTATCTGATGTTTTTGCGTCATTAAAATTGTTGACTGCTTTGTTCGTGAAGAACAAGGTAAACATGGAGCCGATTTGATTGATGGTATAGTTAAGCCCCATAGACTTAAAGTCTGCGCTTAACGCATCTTTTAAAGCTGATCCTCGAGCTGCTAATTCAGCATATACCTTTGGATTATCAGTAATTAGATTTAGCATAGCTAAACCTGCTGTAGTTGCCAAAGGATTTCCAGATAAAGTGCCTGCTTGGTAAACGGGTCCAGCTGGCGCTATCATATTCATAATTTCAGCCTTTCCACCATAAGCACCCACTGGAAGTCCTCCACCAATAATTTTGCCCAATGTAGTAAGGTCTGGTTGAATGCCAGCTATTCCTTGGTATCCAGCTGCTGATAGACGGAATCCCGTCATCACCTCGTCGAAAATGAGAAGAGCACCGTATTGTTTGCACAATTTTTGAACGGAGGCTAAATATCCTTCTTTAGGAATCACCAAGCCCATATTTCCGACCACAGGCTCGAGTATGATGGCAGCCACCTCGGTAGGATTTGCTTTAAATAGATTTTCTAAGCTTTCTAGGTCATTATAAACAGCCGTCAATGTATCTCTTGCAGTCGATACCGTAACACCAGGGCTATCAGGTGTACCTAAAGTGGCTACACCAGAACCAGCTGCAATAAGGAAAGAATCCCCATGACCGTGATAGCAGCCTTCCATTTTAATGATCTTGTCTCGCTTTGTATAGGCTCTAGCAAGGCGAATAGCAGCCATCGTAGCTTCTGTTCCAGAATTCACTAAACGAACCTTTTCTACAGATGGAATCATCGAAATGATTTTCTCCGCGATTAATACTTCATTATAGGTAGGTGCGCCGAAGGAAAAGCCATTACTTAATGCTCCACGTACAGCTTCTTCAATGACAGGATGTGCTTGCCCAAATAACATAGGACCCCAAGAACCAATTAAATCAATATAGGAATTGCCATCAACATCATGCAAATAGGCTCCTTTAGCCGACTTAATAAATACAGGGTTTCCTCCCACTGATTTGAAGGCGCGAACAGGAGAGTTAACTCCACCTGGAATTAATTCTTGAGCTCTTTCAAAATAGGCTGCACTTAAAGTAGACATCTTATTTCTTCTTAGGATTTTTAGTAGCTGTTTTTTGCTGCTCTTCCATCGTTTTCAATTGAGTTTGAAGGTATTGAGAGAACTTAGATTTTTTAGGACCACCACCAGCAGCAATTTTCTTGCGATTCTCGTCTAACAAAGATTTTATCTTATCCTCATCTACAAATTTGCGAATCGCTAATTGCTGACCGATTGTTACTAAGTTAGATACGAAATAGTAGAAACTTAAACCAGCAGGAAAGGAGTTCATAACGAACATAAAAATGACAGGCGTTATATAGGCCATCATTTTCATGTTAATAGGTTGTCCTGGCTGATCTGGTGTGATTTGGTTGTTGTAATAACCGTATGCTAATTGAGAAACGGTCATTAATAAACAGTATAAACTGACATGTGATCCATAAAATGGAATGTTGAAAGGTAGGTTAATGAAAGAATCATAGGTGGACAAATCGTTGGCCCACAAGAATGACTCTTGGCGCAGGTTGATCAAGTTAGGGAACAACATGAATACCGCCATCAAGACCGGCATCGTCGCTAATACAGGTATACAACCGCTTAATGGATTAACACCTACTTCGCCATATAACTTCATGGTTTCTTGCTGAACTCGCGCAGCATCATCACCAATCTTTTCTTTAATTGCAGCAATTTCTGGCGCTAAAATACGTGTCTTAGCCATTGAAACGTATGACTTGTAGGTCAGTGGTAATAAGGCTGTTTTAATAATTAATACTAAAACGATGATTAGTAGGCCGTAATTAGTAAACAAACTTTCCAAGAATCCGAATAAGGGAACAAAGATGTATTTCGTGATGGGCAATAGGAAATCATAGCTCAACTTAACATTCTTGCTAAACTCGGGAGCTTCTACCTTCTTTACAATCTCATAATCATTGGGGCCAAAATAAAATTGAAAGGATGATTTTCCAGCTGATAAATCTTGGGCAGATGCAATGATTTGCGCATCTAAGGTTTTGATATTGACTGAATCTTCTAAATTAGGCGTAGCAGTTAAAGCTGCTGATTTAAACATAAAGCCCTGAGGAATTAAACCTGATAGGAAATACTTCTTTTTAAAGCTAATCCATTTAGTGCTTTGGTCTAAATTTTCATTTGACACCGAGCTTGGATTCTCAGATAGGTAATCAAACTCCTCATCTTCCGTTAATAAATAATTAATGGTTGCCTTACGCTCTTCTGTAATATCCTTTTCTGTTTGATGTACCTGTTCTTTCCAATGGATAAAATAGTCTCCACCTGTTAAAGCCACTGATTTAGCATCCAATTGGTAATCTAAGAGAAAGCCAGTTTCAGGTAAGAGATAGCTAGAAGAAATGACTTGGCCATTCGCTAGAGCTCCCGTAAAGCTTACCTTGTTACCCGATTGAACCCCAGCAAAATCCAAATTAGCGACCTTTACTTT